>DASVRH010000378.1:0-4280 GCA_036388715.1 Solirubrobacteraceae bacterium
GCGTGGTCCTCGCCACGAAGTTCCACGGGACGATGGGCGACGACCCCAACCAGGCCGGCAACTCGCGCCGCTGGATCGTGCAGGAGGTCGAGGCGTCGCTGCGGCGCCTGCGGACGGACTGGATCGACCTCTACCAGGTCCACCGCTGTGACCCGTGGACCGACCACGACGAGACGCTCGGCGCGCTGACCGACCTCGTCCGCCAGGGCAAGGTCCGCTACATCGGCTCGTCGACGTACCCGGCGGCGCAGATCGTCGAGGCGCAATGGGTCGCGCGCGAGCGCGGCCATCAGCGCTACGTCTGCGAGCAGCCGCCCTACCACCTCCTCGCGCGCGGGATCGAGGCCGACGTGCTGCCGACGTGCCTCGAGCACGACATGGCGACGATCACGTGGAGCCCGCTGGCCGGCGGCTGGCTCTCGGGCAAGTGGCGCAAGGACGCCGACGCGCCGCAGTCGCGCCGCGCCGAGCGCCTGCCGCACCGCTACGACCTCTCGATCCCGGAGAACCAGCGCAAGCTCGACGCCGCCGACGCGCTCGCCCGCCTGGCCGACGAGGCGGGCATGTCGCTGATCCACATGGCGATCGCGTTCGTGATCAACCACCCCGCCGTCACCTCGGCGATCATCGGCCCGCGGACGATGGAGCAGCTCGAGTCGCAGCTCGGCGCCGCGGACGTGACCCTCGACGCGGAGCTGCTCGACCGCATCGACGAGATCGTCCCGCCCGGCCACACGATCAACCCGCGCGACATCGGCTGGGACAACCCGGCCCTGCGCAAGGAGCGGCTGAGGCGGGTACCACTGAAGGAGGGATGAGCGGGCAGCTTCCCGACCCGTACCACGGCTACGAGGGGCCCGGCGGCATGCGGGACCGCGCGCCGTACTCGAGTGCAGGCGGTCGCGTCGACCGCTCGTTCGACCTCATGGGCCTCAGCTGGCGCTTCCTCCGAGAGCACCCTCGCCTGCTGGTCCTGCCGGCGATCTCGTCGGTCGCGACGGCCCTGGCGGCGGCCGCGATCTTCGCCCCCACGCTGTACCTCGCGCGCGACATGGACGGGCGGGTCGCGATCCTCATCGCGGCGTCGATCTCCGCCCTCCCCCTCATCTTCATCGCGACCTTCTTCAACGTCGGGTTCCTCGCCATGGTCGCCGCGCACCGCGAGGGCGGGGACGCCTCGGTGCGGGCCGGCCTGCGGGTCGCGACCCGGCGGCTGCCGCAGATCGTCGGGTGGACCCTGCTGTCGGCCCTCGTCGGCACGATCCTCGACACGCTGGCCCGCCTTCCGGGTGGCGAACTCGTCGCCAACCTGCTCGGCTGGCTCGGCGGCCTCGCCTGGTACCTCGCGACGTTCTTCGTGGTCCCGATCCTGGCCGTCGAGGGAACCGGCCCGGTGAAGAGCGTGCGCCGCTCGGCCGAGGTCTTCCGCCGCCGCTGGGGTGAGGCGGTCACCGCGGACATCTCGCTCGGGATCCTCTTCTCCCTCCTCATCGCCCCTGGCGCGGCCGTGGGCATCGCGGGGGCCGAGATACTCGAGCACGACGACGTCGCGCTCGGGATCTCGCTCATCGTCGCGGGCGTCTTCCTCGCCGCCCCGCCGCTCGTCGTCTCCTCCGCGATGACGGAGCTGTTCACGTTCGAGCTGTACCGGTTCAGCGTCGACGGCGAACGCCGCGTCGTCGGCGGGCCCTTCACGTCGGGTCAGCTCGCGTCGGCGATCGCGCCGAGGCGGCGCTGGTGGCGGCGCTAGCTCAGCGCTCGGCCGCCGGGCAGACGATGCGGTAGTCGCACATCGAGCAGGCGGCGTAGGAGGGCGTCGGCTCGAAGCCCTGGGCGAGGATGCCCTCCCCGACGGAGAGGACGGTGTCGGCGACCCACTCGCGATCGACCGCGGCCGGCGGGAGCGGGACCTTCTCGTCGTCGAGGACGTAGAGGTAGGACTGCTGCGAGGCGTCGAGGTCCCACGCCTCGCGGGCGGCGAGCGCGTAGAGCGCGAGCTGGACGTCGTCGCGCAGCTGGGCGGGCGTCTTCGGGCGGCCGGTCTTGTAGTCGATGAGCTCGTAGCCGCCGTCGGGCAGGCGGTCGACGCGGTCGACGCGCCCGCGGAGCATGTGCGGACCGAGGCGGAAGGAGAACTGCTTCTCGAACCAGACCGGCTCGGCGGGGTCGTCGCGCCAGCGCTGCCAGTAGCGCTCGAGCGCGACGCGCGCCTTGCCGTGCAGCTGGCGCTCCTCGTCGGAGAAGCCGAAGCCGCCGCGCCGCCATGCGGACTCGAGCAGGCCGTGCATGTCGTCGAGCGAGGTCATGCCGCCGACGTGGTAGCGCTCGAGCACCTGGTGCACGGCGATGCCGAAGCGCTGGTTGAGCGTCGGCTCCTGCGGGATGCGGAAGACGCGCGCGAACTTGTACTTCAGCGGGCACGTCCGGTACGTCTCGATGTCCGACGCGCTGAGCATCAGGCCGTCGCCGCGCTTGGGGAGGAAGGGCTCGAGCGACGGCTCGGCCCGCGCGGCGATCGTCGCGGCCCGCGCCCGCTCGTCGCGCTCCGCCTCGAGCAGCGCGTCGTCGAGCGAGCTCGACAGCAGGAGGTCCTTCTGCTGCGCGGTGACCGCCTCGAGCAGCCGCGCGTTCACGTTCGGCAGCGCCTCGGCCACCGACTGGCCGGCGGGGCGCTCGAGCAGCGCGGCGATCTTCAGCAGCTCGAGGTAGCGGACGGTGCCGTGGGCGACGTCGAGATCGGTGTCGAAGCGCAGCTCGCCCAGGCGCGTCCCGACGCGCGGGACCTCCTCGAGCAGCTCGTCGCGGAGCTGGCGGTAGGTGGCGTGGAGCGTCTCGTCGGGGCCGAAGAGCGCCTCCTCGCGCTCGGCCCACTCGGCGCCGAGCGCGGCGCGCGCCTCCTCGACGAACGGCGACGGCGGCTGGAGCGCGCCGCGATCGGAGCGCTCGGCGTACGCGAGGACGAGCCCGCGCGTCGCGCGCGTCATGGCGACCTGGAGCAGCCGGCGCATCTCGGCCACGTGGGCCGAGCGCGAGTCGGGCGGCAGGCGCTCGCTCAGCAGCTCGTCGGGCAGCGGCTCGTAGGCGTGGCGCCGCGCGCCGGGCATCCGCGCCGAGTGCAGGCCGAGCACGAAGACGTGGTCGAAGTCCCGCCCCTTCGCGCTGTGCAGCGTCATCACGGCGACGCCGCGCGGCCCGCGGGCGCGGTCCGGCTCCTCCTCGCGCAGCCCGGCCTCGGCGACGGCGGCGATCGAGCGGGCGAACTCGCGCGGCGTGGCCTGCGGCGCCCGCCGGACGTAGTGCGCGGCCAGCTCGCCGAGCCTGGCCAGGTTCGTCAGGCGCTCGACGACGTCGGCGTTGGCGGCGAAGAGCTGCTGGCGGCGCAGCCCGAGGTGCTCGACGAGCCGGTGGACGAAGAGGTCGGGCCGCGTCGTGTCGAGCGCGCCGGCGAACTTCCGGTGCAGCTTGAGGAAGGCCAGGATGCGCTCGCGGGCCTCGGGCGGAAGCTGCGGCGACTCGGTCGCGGCGACGAGCGCGCCGACCATGTCGAGCTTGCGCCGCCGCGCGATCTGGATGCAGCGCGCGAGGTCGGCGGCGCGCAGCTCGACGGGCGGGCGCGCGAGCGCGCGCACGAAGGCGTTCGCGTCGCTCGGGTCGACGAGCAGCCGCAGCCAGGCGAGCACGTCGCGGACCTCGGCGCGCTGGAAGAACGCCGCGGCGCCGACCACGCGGAACGGCACGGCGCGCTCCTCGAGCGCCACCGTCACCGCCTGCCCCTCGTTGCGGACGCTGCGCACGAGGACGGCGACGCGGTCGGGCCGCACGCCCTCGCGGATCAGCTTCTCGACCTCGGCCGCGACGCCCTGCGCCTGCGCGCGCTCGTTCGCGCAGCGCCAGAAGGCGACGTCGCCACCGGGCTCGCCGCGCAGCGGCTTGGCGATGCGGTCCTCGTTGGGCGCCACGACGGCGAGCGCGGCGTCGAGGATGCGCTGTCGCGTCGCTTCCGCGCGCGGGGAGCGCGGGACGGCGCGGACGGCGAGCGGGGTCCCGGGGAGCTGGTCCATGGGCGTATCCTGTGCGCCCCGGGAACGGAAGGCCAGCGGCGCGCCGCCGCTGGCCCCTGCCCTAACGTCGGGCGGTCAGCGGAAGACGAACAGGTAGAGCAGGATGATGACCGGGATCGGGATCCCGATGAGCCAGAGCAGGATGCCTTTACCCATGGTGTTCTCCCTTCATTGGTCGGACTGTGGCTGGAACGGTGGGGGTTGCGCGGGGTTGCGCGG
>DASVRH010000379.1:0-7751 GCA_036388715.1 Solirubrobacteraceae bacterium
CGCCCGCGTACGGCAGCGCCGACTTCGCGGCGGAGGTCCAGGCCGTCTACGCCATCTCGCGCCGGCTGACGGCCGAGCAGCGGCGGATCGCCGACGCGTGGGCGGACGGCCCCGGCAGCGACACGCCGCCCGGGCACTGGAACCGCATCGCGCTGAAGCTCCTGACGTGGGACCGCCGCTCGCCGCGCGCGACGGCCGCCCTCTTCGCCACGCTCAACACCGCGCAGGCCGACGCGTTCATCGCGTGCTGGGAGGCGAAGTTCCACTTCTGGCTGCCGCGGCCGGTCACGGAGATCCGCGCGCGTCACCAGGCCGACTGGCTGCCGCTGCTCCCCACGCCGCCGTTCCCCGCCTACCCCTCCGGGCACGCCGCGACGTCCGGCGCCGCCGCGACGGTGCTCGAGGCGCGCTTCCCCAGCCACCTGTGGGACCTGCGCCAGGCGGCGGAGGAGGCGGCGGCCTCGCGCATCTACGGCGGCATCCACTTCCCCGTCGACGGCAGCGCCGGCCTCGACCTCGGCCGGCGCGTCGCACGCGTGGCGTTAACACAGGCGTAATCGCCATCCAACCGCGTACGGGGATCCTCAATGCGGGTCACCATGCTCGAGTTCAGCCGCGCTCTCTATCGCGAGCTCGCCGAAGATTTCGATCCCCGGATCTCCGAGGCGCCTCGGCACGTCCTCTTCGCGTCGGAGGAGTGCATGCAGCGCCTGGCGACGGACCGCCGCTACTTCGCCGACCCGGCGCGCAAGCTCTTCCGCGACATCCGCTGGTGCTTCCCGGTCTCGCGGCAGGACAAGGTGCACCGGACGGTCCGCGTCGTCGTCGAGGCCGCGCAGCGCCACCTCGACGAGCACCCGCACCACGCCGACGACGGCGCCCCGCTCCAGTGCCCGGCGATGACGCGCCACGGCGACCCGTGCCAGCGCGCACCGCTCCCCGACACCGGCTTCTGCCCCTCGCACCGCCACCTGTCGGTGGTCGGCGGCGAGGAGTGGTGAGCTAGAGCGACCGCAGCCGCTCGGCGGCCTCCTCCACGTCCTCGTCGGGGATCGCGAGCGACAGCCGGGCCCACCCGGCGCCGCGCGAGCCGAAGCCCTCGCCGGGCGCGACGGCGACGCGCTGCCGGGTGAGCAGGGACTCGGCCGTCACGCCCTCGGGCAGACGCCACCACGCGTAGAACGTGCCCTCGGGGGTGACGATGTCGGGGCGCGCGGCGAGCAGCACGTCGCGCCGGCGCTCGTACGTCGACCGGCGCTCCTCGACGCTGTCCTGCGGCCCGGTGAGCGCCGCGACCAGGCCGCGCTGCAGCCCGCTCCACACGCCCGCGGTCATGTGGTCGATCAGCGTCTGCACGCGCCCGATGACCTCGGCCGACCCGAGCAGGAACCCGATCCGCCAGCCCGCGATCCCGTAGACCTTCGACGGCGACCACAGCTCCACCGTGACGTCGCGCCCGCTCTCGACGGCCAGCGCCGACGACGCCTCGAACCCGTCGAACGTCAGGCGGTCGTAGGCGAGGTCGTGCAGGAGGAACCCGCCGCGCTCGCGGACGTACGCGACGGCGGCCGCGAACGTTCCCGGCCGGGCGCACGTCGCGCACGGGTTCGAGGGGTAGTTGAGGACGGTCAGCGCCGGCCGCTCGCCGGCCACGGCGTCGAGGTCGGGCTGGAAGTGCGCGCTCGCGTCGAGCGGCAGCGGCACGGCGCGCGCCCCCGCCAGCGCGACGCCGGACGGGTAGTCGGGATAGCCCGGGTCGGGCAGCAGCACCACGTCCTCGGCGTTCGCGCACGCGAGCGCGACGAGCACGATGCCGGTCTTGGTGCCGGGGACGACGGCGACCTCGCGCTCGGGGTCGAGCGTCACGCCGTGGTCGTCGGCGTAGCGGCGCGCGATCGCCTCGCGCAGCGCGGGCAGCCCGGAGAACGGCGGGTAGCCGTGCACCGGCACCGTTCCCTCCGCCACCGCCTCGGCGACCGCGGCGCGGACGTGCTCGGGCGGCGGGATGTCGGGGTTGCCGCGGCCGAGGTCGATCAGGCGCTCGCCGGGCGCCTCCCGCGCGGCGGCCACGGTGGCGAGCAGCCGCATGAAGTACTGCTCGGGCAGGCGGGCGATCGCCTCGGAGCTCACACCGCCCTCAGCGTCAGCAGCGTGAAGCCGAGCGTGTCGCGCCCGTCGGGGTGGTTCCAGCGCCCCTTCGCCGCCTCGACCCACGCGCGCAGCTCCGGCGCGCCCTCGCGCGAGGCCAGGTGGCGCTCGCCGTTGGCGATGAGCGTCTCCTCGTAGCGCGTCCAGTCGGCGTCCGACGCGACGCGCTCGTCCTCGACCTCCCAGCCCGCGGCGCGCGCGCCGTCGAGCAGGCCGTCGTGGAACGGCAGCTCGTCGACCGTCGCGCCGCCGAGCGCCTGGAGGTACGAGTCGGTCGGCTCGCGCCGCCAGAACCCCTCCCCCACGAGCGCGCGCCCGCCCGGCCGCGCGAGGCTCCGCATCCCCACCAGCGCGTCGCTCCAGCTCCCGAACGCGTGCGAGGAGGCGATGCACACGACGACGTCCCACGCGCCCTGCATCGGCGCGACGTCCGCGAGCGTGGCCTCGTGCACGATGTCGACGCGCTCGTGCGCGATCGCCGCCCACCTGGGCGACGGCTCGATGCCCATCGTCGTCACGCCGCGGTGGCGGCGCTTGAGGCGGAAGAGGATCTCGCCGTTGCCGCAGCCGACGTCGATCGCCGTCGCGCCGTCGGGCAGCGCGAGCAGGCCGATCGCCTCCTCCACGTCCGCCTCCGACAGGGGGTTGGCGAACGGGACGTCGCCGTGCGTGATCGCTGAGACGGTGTCGCGGTCCACTAGTCGCCCGGGGGTACCCAGCCGCCGACGACGCGCTCGAGCTCCAGGGCGCAGGCGATCGAGACGTGGTCGCGGTCGCGCGTGGCGACCACCTGCACGCCGAGCGGCAGCCCGCGGCGGTCGAGCCCCAGCGGCACCTGCGTGACCGGCATCTCGAACAGGTTGAACACCGCGGTCGGCGTGATCGCCCACGCCCGTCCGACGGTCCGCCCGTGCTTGGGCGCGACGCGCGCGTGCGGCGGGTGGAGCAGGACGCCGTCGCCCATCACGCCCTCGACCTCGGCGGCCAGCGACTTCGCCGCCGCGACGGCGCGGCGCACGCGCTGCTCGGGGATGCGGCCCGAGACGCGCTCGACGACGAGCAGGAGCAGCGTCGGAAGCGTGTGCGGCCCGGTCTTGCGCACGACGCCGCCGAGCGAGCGGCGCAGCGAGACGCTCTCGACGCCCGCGTCGGCGAGCACCTCGGCGAACGACGCCGGCGAGCCGTCCTTGAGCGCCAGCACGTAGAGCTCGAGCGCGCGGCGCAGGCCCTTCATCGACTCGTGGCGCACCGTGGCGCCCGCGCCCCGCAGCACGTCGGCCGCCCGCTCGCGCGCTTCGCGCAGGTCGCGCGAGACCGGCAGGAACCACCCCTTCTCGCTGACGACGACGTCGAGCGACGCCAGGTCGACGTCGCCGGGGTCGCCCAGCTCGACCTCGCGCGCGATCGGGTCCGTCCCGTCGGGCCCCGCGAGCACCCGCAGCGCGGGCATGAGGTCCTCGGCGCGCCGGCAGATCGGCCCGGCGGTCAGCATCCGCGCCGCCTCGCCGTCGGCGACCGGGAACTGGCCGGTGTTGGGGATGACCCCGCACGACGGCTTGTGGCCGAAGACGCCGTTGAAGAACGCGGGCAGGCGCACCGACCCGCCGATGTCCGAGCCGAGGCCGAGCGGCGAGCCGCCGCTGCCGACCGCCGCGCCCTCGCCGCCGGACGAGCCGCCGGCCGTCCGCTTCTCCGAGTACGCGCTGTTCGTCCGCCCGTAGACGTGGTTGTGCGACTCGATCCACATCGTCATCTCGGACGTGTTGGTCACGCCGAGCGCGATCGCGCCGGCGCCGCGCAGGCGCGCCACGGCGGTCGCGTCCTCCTCCGCCCGATGCTCGCGCCGCGCGACGAGGCCGGCCGAGTTCGGCATGCCCTCGACCGCCCACGACTCCTTGATCGTGCACGGGACGCCGTGCAGCGGGCCGACGGGCTCGTCGCGCGCGTCGAGCTCGTCGGCCTCGCGCCGCGCGGCGTCGAAGCGGTCGACGGCGAGCGCGTGCGTGCGCGGCTGCATCCGCTCGAGCACGGCGATGTGCTCCTCGACGACCTCGCGCGCCGTCGTCTCCCCGGACCGGATCGCCTCGGCGAGCGCGGTGGCGCTGCGGCGCGTGAGCGGCTCGGTGGATCGCTGCGGGGTGACGGCCATCGCGGATCAGGATCACACACGCGCGCACCCCGAGGCGTCATCGTCCGCGCCGGATGAGCACCGCCGCGCTGCCCCCCGGCCCGAACTGGCCCGCCGCCGTCCAGGCGCTGGCCTGGTGGTCGAGGCCGGTGCCGTTCATGGAGCGCTGCCGCCAGAAGTACGGCAAGCGGTACACGATCGACATGGTCGGCACCCCGCCCTTCGTGACGATCTCCGAGCCCGAGCAGGTCAAGCAGATCTTCATGACGCCGCCCGACGTGCTGCACCCGGGCGAGGGGGCGATCGTGCTCGAGCCGGTCGTCGGCAGGCACTCGCTGATCCTTCTGGACGAGGACGTCCACCTCGAGCAGCGCAAGCTCATGCTGCCCGCCTTCCACGGCGAGCGGATGAAGCGCCTCACCGGCGTGATGACCGAGGTCACCGAGGAGGAGGTCGCGAGCTGGCCCGCCGGCGAGACGCTCCGGCTCCACCCGCGCATGCAGGCGCTGACGATGGAGATCATCCTGCGCGCGGTCTTCGGGATGGACGCCGACGACGAGCGCCTCGTCACGCTGCGCGACAACCTGGCCGAGATCCTCGAGTTCGGGACGACGCCCGCCTCGCTCCTGCCCCAGCTGCGCCGCGGCCCGGCCTGGAACGCGTTCGTGAGGCTGCGCGACGAGACCGACGAGCTGATCTTCGACTTCATCGAGGAGCGGCGCGCGACGAACGGCGACCGCGACGACGTCCTCGCCATGCTGCTCACCGCGCGGCACGACGACGACACGCCGATGACGCGCGAGGAGCTGCGCGACGAGCTCATGACGCTGCTCGTCGCCGGCCACGAGACGACGGCCTCGCAGCTCGCCTGGACCTTCGAGCGCCTGACGCGCACCCCGCGCGTGATGCGGCGGCTCGTCGAGGCCGTCGACGCCGGCGACGACACCTACGTCGACGCGACGGTGAACGAGTCGCTGCGCCGCAAGCCCGTCCTGCCGATCGCCGAGCCGCGCCTGGTCAAGAAGCCCGTCGAGATCGGCGGCTGGGAGTACCCCGAGCGCGTGGCGCTCACCTGCAACGCCTACCTCATGCACCACGACAGCGACCTCTACGACGCGCCGTACGAGTTCCGGCCCGAGCGCTTCGTCGACGAGCAGCCGGGGACGTACACGTGGATCCCCTTCGGCGGCGGGCGGCGCCGCTGCATCGGCGCGAGCTTCGCGCAGCTCGAGATGCGCCTCGTCCTCAAGGCGGTGCTCGAGCGCTACGAGCTGGCGGCCGACGCCGAGCGGATGGAGACGACGCGGCGGCGGGCGATCACCTACACGCCGAGCCGCGGCGCGAGCACGCGGGTCACCGCGCGGGAGCGGTCGGGCGTTCGCGCCGATCCGGTTCTTGTCTGAGTAGCGTGGACCGGCGCGAAACGCCCCGCGGAGGGACGTCGATCCCCCTCCACCGCGCCAACTGAGCGGCGCGGCGCCCCTTCCGACCTGGGGCACCTCCTCATTCATCGGCTGGTTGACGGAATCCTGCAATGCTGCGCCCGTTCCCATGGCGCCCCGCATGCTCCTCAGGCTCTACGTCGTCGGCGGCACGCCGGCGTCCGAGCGGGCGCTGCAGGGCGTCGAGCGGCTGCGGGCCGCGCTCGAGGACGCCGACCTCGAGGTCGTCGACCTGCGCGAGCGCCCCGACGTCGCCGAGCAGGAGCGCATCGTCGCGACGCCGCTGCTGATGCGGGTCTCTCCCGAGCCGGTGCGGCGGGTCGTCGGCGACCTGTCGGACGCCGAGCGCGTGCGCTGGTCGCTCGGGCTGCCGGAGGCGCGTGCGTGAGCGCCGAGTACGAGATCGCACGCGTCGCCTCGGGCGTCGACGGGATGGACGTCGTGCTCGGCGGCGGCCTGCCGCAGCGGCGCCTCACGCTCGTCACGGGAACGGCGGGCAGCGGCAAGACGCTCGCCGCGGTGCAGTTCCTGGCCTCGGGAATCGAGCAGCGCGGGGAGCCAGGCGTCTTCGTCACCTTCGAGGAGCGCCCCGGAGCGATCCGGCGCAACTTCCGCTCGTTCGGGTGGGACGTCGCCGCGTGGGAGGAGGCGGGGCAGTGGTCGTTCGTCGACGCCTCCCCGCACGTCGAGGACGACACGGTGATCGCCGGCGACTACGACCTCGCGTCGCTCGTCGTCCGCGTCAAGCACGCCGTCGCCGAGTCGGGCGCGCGCCGCGTCGCGCTCGACTCGACGGGCTCGCTCGTCGACCAGTTCGCCAACGCGGTCGCCGCCCGGCGCGCGCTCTTCCAGGTCGCCGCCGAGCTGCAGGAGATGGGCGTCACCGCGCTCATGACCGCCGAGCGGGGCGAGGACTACGGGCCGATCACGCGCCACGGCTTCGAGGAGTTCGTCGCCGACAACGTCGTGGTCCTCCGCAACACGCTCGAGGTCGAGAAGCGCCGGCGCACCGTCGAGGTCCTCAAGCTCCGCGGTGGCGCGCACCTCAAGGGCGAGCAGCTCTTCACGATCCGCACCGGGCGCGGCATGGTCGTGATCCCGCAGGAGACGGTGTCGCTCGACTACGACCCGTCCGGCAAGCGGCTCTCGTCCGGGCTGCCCGAGCTCGACGCGATGGCCGGCGGCGGGTACTTCGACAAGTCACTCGTGCTCGTGACCGGCGCGGCCGGTACCGGCAAGTCGCTGCTGTCGACGCACTTCATCGCCGGCGGCGCCTCCAACGGTGAGCGCACGCTCCTGCACTCGTTCGAGGAGAGCCGCGGCCAGCTCCTGCGCAACGCGGCGCGCTGGGGGCTCGACCTCGGCGCGATGGAGGAGGACGGGACGCTGCGCGTCGTCGCGACGCTGCCCGAGTCGGCCTCGCTCGAGGACCACCTGCTGGCCATGAAGTCGGAGATCGCCGAGTTCAAGCCCGACCGCGTCGCGATCGACAGCCTGACGGCGCTCCAGCGGGTGGCCACCGCCAAGACCTTCCGCGAGTACCTCCTCGGCCTGAGCTTCCACATCAAGGAGCACGCGATGATCGGCATGGTCACCGCGGCGACGGAGGATGTGGGCGGAGGGCCGGTCACCGGCGAGCTGCACCTGTCGACCGTGTGCGACGCGATCGTCGTGCTCCAGTACATCGCGCGGGGCGCCGAGGTCGCGCGAGCGATCGCCGTGCTGAAGATGCGCGGCTCGGATCACGCCAAGGCGCTGCGCGAGTACACCGTCGACGACCACGGCATGCACATCGGCGAGCCGCTCGCGGTGCGCGGTTGGTCGCGGCTGCCCGAGGTGCTCTAGTGGACCTCGACGTCGAGCGGATCGACGACCTGACGGCCTGCGTGACGATCGACGGCCAGGTCGGCATGCGCGACCCGATGAAGCTCGAGGAGGAGCTGTCCGGCCTCGTCATCGCCGGCGTGACGAAGATCGTCGTCGACCTGTCGAGCGTCTCGTTCCTCAACTCGAAGCTGCTGGACACGCTCGTC
>DASVRH010000380.1:0-4038 GCA_036388715.1 Solirubrobacteraceae bacterium
CGGCGGCCGCCGCCGTGCGCGCGGTCGCCGTATCGCCCGCGACGAGCGCCGCGCGCGCCGCGGCCAGGTCGGCCCGCGCGCGCTCGACGTCCACCTCGGCGTCGCCGGGAAGGACGAGCTGGATCTCCGACCGGCCCTGCACGTGCTCGGGCCCGAGCGCCTTGCGCAGCCGCGAGAGCAACGGCGCCAGGTGACTCTCCACCCCCGACCGCGCCTCCTGCGGCCAGACCGCGGCGACCAGCGCGTCGCGGCTCACGGCGCGGTCGCGGTGGAGCACGAGGAACGCGAGCAGCAGCCGGCCCTGACGCCCGCGCAGCGCGCCCTCGACGCTCTCGCCGCGCCATTCGACCTCCAGGCGCCCGCACAGCCGGATTCGCATGTTCTGCCCGTCCATCCGGCGGCACGGTAGCCGCCCCCGGCAGGCGATACTCCCCCCGTGGCAGCCGCGGCGACGACCGGCGGCAGTGCCGGCGCGGGCCCGTGGCGCCTCGCCCTCGCTCGCCTGCGCCGCGACCGCGGCGGGATCGCGTTCCTCGCCGTACTCGCGACCCTCGTCGTGCTCTGCCTCGCCGCGCCGCTCTACTCGTCGGCCGTGGCGGGGACGGGCCCGCTGGAGAACCACCTCGCCGACACGGTCGAGCTCGACGGCCAGGAGACGTTCGTCGTCGCGCTCGACGGGCGGCCGATCGGCCCGACCTGGCGGTCGAGCTACCTGCTCGGCGCAGACGCCAACGGCCGCGACGTGGCCGTCCGGGTGCTGTACGCCGGGCGCAACTCGCTGCTCATCGCGGTGGCGGCCGCGGTCCTCGCGCTCCTGCTCGGCACCGCGCTCGGGACGGTCGCCGGGTACGTCGGCGGGCGCATCGACGCGCTGGTGATGCGCGCGCTCGACGTCGTCTGGGCGTTCCCCGTCCTGCTGCTCGGCGTGGCGCTCGGGACCGCCCTCGCCGTCGACGACGCGACGCTGGGCCCGCTGAGCGCGGCGTCGACCGAGAAGCTCGCGACGGTGCTGCTGATCGGCATCGGCACGTCGCCCTACGTCGCGCGTCCCGTGCGCAGCCAGGTGCGCGTGCTGCGCGGCCAGCCGTTCGTCGACGCGGCGATCGTCGGCGGCATCGGAACGCGGCGGGTGATGACGCGCGAGATCGTCCCGAACCTGACCTTCGGGCTCGTCGCGCTGCTCACGGTGCTGATCGCGAACGCGATCGTCCTCGAGGCGGCGCTGTCGTTCCTCGGCGCGGGCGTCCGGCCGCCGGAGCCGTCGCTGGGCTCGATGCTGCACGACGGCTCGGCGCGCTTCGGGACCTCGCCGCACCTGATCGTCGTGCCCTGCGCGGCGCTGGCGGCGATCGTGATGTGCGTCAGCCTCGCCGGCGACGCGGCCCGCCGCGCGCTGGACCCGCACGGGACGACGGGCGCGGAGCGCCGCCCGTGAGCGGCGACCGAGGCTTCGCCCGCTACGCGGCGCAGCGGCTCGCCTGGGCGGTGGGCACCGCGGCGGCCGCGTCGGTGGTGGCGTTCGTGCTCTTCTGGGCCGTTCCCAACGTGGAGCCCGAGTGGGCGCTCGGCGGCCGCGAGAAGGGGACGAACGCGACGCGCGCGGCCGCGCGGGAGAAGTGGGGCCTCGACAAGCCATTGCCGGTCCAGTACGTCGCGGTCATGCGCGGCATCTTCGACGGGTCGCTGCAGTGCCACTTCGCCTGCGGCAACCTGCGCGACGACTTCGTCGCCCGCCTGCCGGTCACGGCGTGGATCGTGGCGGGGGGCGCGCTGCTGGCCGCGGCGCTCGCGACGGGGCTCGCGCTCCTGTGCGTGCGCCACCACGGGCGAAGACTCGACCGGGCGCTGCTGGCGCTCGCCGCCGCGCTGCAGTCGGTGCCGTCGCTCGTGCTGTCGGTCGTCCTGTGGACGCTGCTCGCGCAGAAGTGGGAGATCCTGCCCTACGACGGCTACACGGGCCTGACCGAGGACCCGTTGCGCTGGGCCGGCCACCTCGCGGGGCCGTGGATCGCGGTCGCGCTGCCGTTCGCCGGGGCGTACGTGCCGATCGTGCGCGCCGCGCTCCTGGACGCCCACCGCAGCGACTGGGTGCGCACGGCGCGGGCGAAGGGGCTGTCCGAGCGGCGGGTGCTGCGCCGCCACGTCCTGCGGACGTCGCTCGCCGCCCCGGTGAGCATCGCCGGCCTCGACCTCGCCCACGCGTTCGGCGGCCTCGTGCTCTACGTCGAGACGATCTTCCGCGTGCCGGGCGTCGGCGACCTCACCGAGAGCGCCCTGCAGACCCTCGACCTGCCGGCCGTCGTCGCGCTGAGCATCTGGCTCGTGATCGTCGTCGTGGTCGTCAGCGCGCTGTTCGACCTGCTGCTCTACGCGATCGACCCGCGCACGCGGACGAGCGACTAGCGCAGGCGGTAGACGCGCGTGGCGGGCCCGACCTGCGTCTCCGGCGGCGCCGTGGCGGTGACCTTGTAGCGCCCGCGCGGCAGCCGCCGCTTGAGCCGCAGGCGCACGGTGGTCCGCGCCGAGACGTTCGCGACGGTCTTCCGCGCGAGCGTCCGCCCGCCGGAGGCCTTGGTCAGCGTGAGCGTCACGCGCGGGACCGTCCCGCCGAGCGCCGAGAGCGGGACGCTGAAGCGCCGCCGGGCGGTCTGACGCGCCCGCGACGGGCCGGTGCCCAGGACGAGCCGCGTCACGGTCCCCGTCCCCGCCAGCGCGCCGCTGACGTCCGCGGCGTTCGACCGGACCGTGAGGGTGGCCGTCCTGGCGCCGGCGGAGGAGGGGTCGAACGTCGTGCGCACCGCGCACTGCTCGCCCGCGCCGAGCGCGCGGCCCACCGCGCAGTCGGCCGGCAGCCGGCCCGCGACCGCGAAGTCGCCGGCGCCCGGTCCGGCCACGTCGATCGCGCCGATGGTGACGGGCTCGGTGCCGGCGTTGCGCAGCGTCGAGGCGAGCGGCGCGCTCGAGCCCTCGGCGAGGTTGCGCGCGCCGAAGTCCAGCGCGGGCGGCGTCAGCGCGAGCGCGGTCTGGGTGCCGGTGCCGATCAGCGTGAAGTCGAGGTCCTCCTCCTGCGTGTCGACGGTCACGAGCGCCGACTTCGCGCCGGTGGCCGACGGGTCGAACTGCGCGCGCACAGCGCAGGTCTGGCCGGCCCCGAGGGTCACGCCGGCGTCGCAGTCGGCCGGGTCGCCGGTCACGCGCGCGAACTCGCCGGCGTCACCGCTGACGCTCACGCCGTCGATGGCGATGGGCTCGCTGCCGTCGTTCGTGATCGTCCCGGACTGCACGGGCGTCGGGCCGGGGTCGACGTCCTGCGCTCCGAAGTCCAGGACGAAGGCGCTGCGCGTCAGCTGCGTCTGCATGCCCCTGCCGGTCAGCGCGACGACCAGGTCCTCGGCGGCCCCCGCGGCGTCGACGTTCGCGGTCGCGGTGTGCGCGCGCGTCGCCGACGGATCGAACCGCACGCGCAGGCGGCAGGTCTCGTTCGCCGCGAGCGTGGTCCCCGCGGCGCAGTCCGTGATCAACCCGGTGGGACGCTCGAAGCGCGCCGCGTCGGGGCCGCTGAGCGACAGGCCGGCGATGGTCACCGGCTCGCTGCCGGCGTTGGTGATGGTCGCCGAGCGCGCCAGCGTCGGGCCGTCGTCGACGTCCTGTGCGCCGAACGCCAGGGTGTCGGGCGAGCGGGTGAGCAGCGTCTGCGTGCCGGTCCCGGTGAGCGCGACGACCTCGTCGGCCGCGCCGGACTCGACGGTGACGGCCGCCGCCTTGGCGCCTGTCGTGGCCGGGTCGAAGCGCACGCGCAGCGCGCACGACTGCCCGGCCGCGAGGACGGTGTCGGCCGCGCAGTCGCCGGCCTGACCGGTCATCCGCTCGAACGGCGTCGCGTCGCCGCTCATGTCGAGCGCGGTGAAGGTGACCGTCTCGCTGCCGGTGTTGGTGATCGTCGAGGTCTGCGTCGCCGTGGCGCCCTCGTCGATGTCCTTCGCGCCGAAGGTCAGCGTCGCCGGCGCGCCGGTCAGCTCGGTCTGCGTCCCGCGCCCG
>DASVRH010000381.1:0-6754 GCA_036388715.1 Solirubrobacteraceae bacterium
AGATGTCCGGCCGCGTGGGGGTGAGCCAGATGGCCGGGGTGACGTCCGTCCCCTCCGGGAGCACGGTCCCGTTGACCCGTAGCTCGCTCGCCAGCCGCCGCCCGGCGATCGGCACCACCGGCCGCAGGCGCAGCGACTCGGTCACGACGGCGCGCAGGTAGGCGTCGTCGCCGTCGTCCACCGCGCGCTCCAGCCTCGCCAGCACCTGCGGGTGGCGCAGCAGGAGGTCGAACGTCCACGCCAGGCCGGTCGCCGTGGTCTCGTGGCCGGCCAGCAGCAACGTCATGAGCTGGTCGCGGATCTCGGCGTCGGGCATCGGCTCGCCGTCCTCGAAGCGAGCGGAGACGAGCAGCGAGAGGATGTCCTCGCGCGGATCGCGCCGGCGCTCCTCGATCTCGCGCGCCAGCAGCTCGTCGATCTCCTGCTTGAGCCGTACCAGCGCCTCGAGCGGGTCGGGGCCGCCGAGCCGGCGCGAGACGAGGAAGCGGATCTGGAGGCCGACGGAGGCGGTCGAGCCCAGCAGCCCGTTGAGCTTCTCCATCAGCGCGGCGCGCCGCTCGTCGTCGGTCACGCCGAACACGGCGCGGACGATCACGTCGAGCGTGACGCCCTGCATGTGCGGATGGAGCGCGAACGGACGGTCGCTCGGCCACGTCTCGATGTCGCGCGCGACGGCGTCGCGAACGATCGTCTCGTAGGAGCGCATTCGCTCGCCGTGGAACGGCGGCAGCATGACCTTGCGGCGCTGGAGGTGCTCGCGCCCCTCGAGCAGGAGCAGCGACCGCGAGCCGACGATCGGCTGGAGCGTCAGCGTCCGCCCCGGCGGCAGGACGTGCCTGGACTCCGTGTACAGCGCCCGCACCGCGTCGGGGTCCGACAGGATGACCATCGGCGTCTGGAAGCCGAGGAACATCACGCTGAACGTGTCGCCGTAGCGGCGCCGGCACGACTCGAGGAACGCGATCGGCCGCATGATCCAGCGCAGGGTCTGGACGGCCTCCGGCTCGGTCGGCCCTGGCGGCAGCTCGGTCACCGCGCCGATCGTAAGGCTCAGGTCCCCGCCCCTTGTGTGACCTGCTCACGCAGCACCCGCGGGGCGTGCTCGCGCACCTGCGCCGCGAGCGGCGTGTCGCCCGCCTCCGGCATCCCCACCGCGACGATGTCCTCCATGCGGAACGTCGTGCCGAACCCGCCCCAGTGCCCGTCCTCGACCTCGCCGATGATGCAGTACACGCGCAGCGCCTCCTCCGGCGAGTACGGCGTGCCCTCGGCCTCGAGCAGGATCTCGGTGACCTCGCGGACGAGGTTGCGGCGCGACGGCGCCCCCGCCGGCCCGGGCCCGTGGAGCAGCGTTCCCTTCGGCACGGTCAGCATCACGCGGTAGACGGGGCGCGCGACCGCGCGGCCTCCGACCGCGATGCACCCGGCCGGCAGCTCGTGGACGAAGCCCCACGCCATGCCGCGCACGACCTCGTTGTCGGGGTCCGCGCCCTCGTGGCGCAGCAGCGCGGTCGTCAGGCGCTCGACCGCGCGCCCCCGCGCCTCCTCGTCGAGCGCGCCCGCGGGATAGAAGAGGTCGAAGAGCGGCATCTATTCCTCCAGCAGTCGTTTGAGGTTGCGCAGCTGCGCGGCCATGTGGCGCTTGACGATGCGGGTGCCGATCGGCTTCGCGAGCCGCCCGACGCGCCACTCGATCTCGTCGCGCTGGGTGATGCGGGTGCCGCCGGCGACGGGCTCGAGCTCGTAGGCGATCGTGAAGCGCCCGACCCTGTCCTCCTGCACGGAGACGATCCGCGACGGCCGGTCGCAGCCGACGATCTCGATGCGCCGCAAGTGCGGGCGCTGGAGCGTCGGGTTGTGGCGGACGGCGTAGCGCGCGCCGACCGCCGGCCGGTCACCCTCGACCTGCTCGCAGTCCTGCACCCGCGGGCACCAGCGCGCGTCGTTGCGCGGGTCGGCGACGAAGTCGAAGACGTCCTCGACGGGGCGCGCGATCTCGATGCTGTAATCCAGCGCGGTCATGCCGCGCCGCACTGTGCCTCCCGCCCGCCGACGTCACAACAGAGGCGCCACCCTGAAGCGGACCCTGATCTTCGCCGCCCTCGTCGCCCTCGGGGGTGCGCTCCCCGCCACCGCGCACGGCCACGCCGCGATCGCGAAGGACGGCGACACGATCGTCTACGTCGCCATCGACTCGACGTCGCGCAGCACGTTGACGGTCACGGTCACCGCCGACTCCGTCCGCCTGCGCGACCCGACGATCGACGGCGGCATGGCCCCCGGCGAGTGCGTGCCGGGCGCGGCCGACCGCTACGGCTACATCGTCGAGGTGACGTGCCCGCGGAAGGCGGAGACGAAGCTGCGCGCGGACGTCGGCGCGCTCGACGACTCGGTGGAGATCCGCGGCGACGCGATGCCCACCTTCATCCTCGCCGGCGCGGGCAGCGACCGCGTCGTCGGCGGGCCGGGACCCGACATCCTCGACGGCGGCGCGGGCCGCGACGAGCTGAACGGCGGCGACGGCGACGACGAGCTCCGCTCCCGGGACGGGAACTTCGAGGTGGTCGGCTGCGGCGACGGCGCCGACCGCGCGTACCTCGACGTCCCCGACGTCGGCGACGGCTGCGAGACCGTCGAGAACGCCGACCCGCCGCCGCCCCCGCGCGACCCCGACCGCCCGCCGCCCGACACGCGGGCCCCCGAGGTCGAGGCGAGCGCCCCGCGCCGCCAGCGCGTCACGCGCCCGCTCCGCGCCTTCGCCACCGTCGACGAGGTCGCGACGGTCTCGGCCACCGCCACCGTCCGCTTCCGCGGCCGCCGCCACCAGTTCGTCTCACCCCAGCGCCGCTCCGTCCCCGGCGAGCGCCTCACCCTCACGCTCCGCGCCAACCGCGCGACCGTCCGCCGCCTGCGCAGGGCCAAGCGCGCGCTCTACGCCACCGTCACGATCGTCGCGATCGACGACGCGGCGAACGGCACGGCCGCCCGCACCGCCCGCATCCGCCTCGTCTAGCCGTAGAGCTTGCGCTGCGCGGCGACGTTCACGAGCGCGCCGACGACGATCCCGCTGTCGACGCGGTACAGCGACGCCGTCTGCCGGTTGGACACACCGATGCGGATCCCGTCCGTGTAGACGTCGAATCCCGTCAGCCGGTCGAGCCTCGATTCCTGCGTCTTCTTCTGCCCCTGGAACACGAGGCGGGCATCGGTGACCGAGAGGACCCCGGCGTCCGCGGCCTGGAGGCTCGTCCCGGTCACCACCGAGCGGCCGCGGGTGGAACCGGTCCGGAACCGGACGCCCGGAGCGATCGGGAAGCTGACCCCGCTCGACCCGCCCCGGTACTCGCGGTGCACGACCTCCTTCATCAGCTCGGCCCGGGTCTCGAGGTGGACGATCTCCCCGGGCTTCGCGATCAGACGCGGCGACGTCACCTCCGGGAGGCGTCCGTCGTTGATGCGGCAGACGAGCAGCCGGTTCAGGAGATCGCCGAACGAGCTGGCGATGTCGTCGTCGCGATAGCCGAGGGCGTGCGCGACCGACAGCAGCTCGTGTTCCTCCGCCTCGGTCAGCCGGTCGTCGGCCAGCACCCGCTCCGCCAGCGCCTGGAACGTCCGCGCGCGCAGCTTCGCGTCCTTGCGCCGCCGGAAGCCCGCCGTCTCCGCGGCGGCCTCGACCTTCCGGGCCAGCCCGCGCAGCTCGACGCCGCCCGCGGCGATCTGCCCCAGAAGCGCCTCGTACTCCACAGGCGCGTCGCGGGCCGGGGCGGAAGGCGACGCGGGCGCGACCCCGGCGGGCGGTGCCGGGCGCGGAGGCGGGCGCTCGGGCGAGGCCAGCCCGGCGGAAGGGGCGGGATCCCGCACAGGGGGCGGCGGCGGGAGCACCGCGACCTCCGTCGCGAGATGGCGCCGCTGAGCCTCCTCGACGACGGCCCTGATGCGCTCCGTCGCCGGGCCCGAGGCCACCTCCTCGGCACGCGCCCGGCCGACATGCTCGACGAGGCGCTCCTGCCACCCGCCCCATTCGGCGACCGCCGCCGTCGCCAGGTCGAGCCACGCCTTGATCCACGCGATCGCCTCGTCGCGCCGCGCGCTCTCCGGCGCCTCCTGGATCGTCGGCATCACGTCCTGGGTGATGCGGCTGATCTGCTTCTGCAGCAGATTCGTGACGACGAGCGCGTGCTCGAGCCGCCGCTCGCCGGACTCCGCGTCCTGCGCCGCGTGCATCGCCCGCAGGCGCTCCTCCTCGGCGGCGACGAAGAAGTGCGCCTCGCTGACGATCGGGACTGCGGCGGCAGGGCGCACGCGCTAGCCGTACGGATCCTTCGGCGCGCGGTCGCCGGACAGCGAGCCCTGCGAGCGCGCGACGAGCGCCTCGATCGCGTCGGCGAGGTGGATCGGCGCGATGTTGTAGTCGCCGCGCTCGACGCGGATCCGGTGGGCCTCGAGCAGGACGTCGGCGTGGGTGTGGCCGGACGGCGGCTCGAAGCGGTAGGAGGCCAGCTCGATCAGCAGGCCGAGCGGGTCCTTGAAGTAGATCGAGTCCATGAACCCGCGGTCCTTGACCCCGCTGTGCGAGATCCCGCGCTCGTCGAGGCGCTCGACCGTCTGGCGGAACACCGCGTTGGAGACCGAGAACGCGACGTGGTGGACGCAGCCCGGATCGGTCGGGGTCCGGTCGGGCGTGCCGGAGCGATCCTCGTTGGTGAAGATCGTGATGAGTCGCCCGTCGCCCGGGTCGAAGTAGAGGTGGCTCTCGCTCTCGTTGTCGAGGTTGGGCTGCTCGAAGACGAACGGCATCCCGAGCACGCCCTCCCAGAAGTCGATCGACGTCTGGCGGCCGGCGCCCACCAGCGTGATGTGGTGGACGCCCTGGGTCTGCAGCTTGCGCACGCCGCGATCCTACGCGCGCGGGGCGATCTACCTCAGCGGCCGCAGGCCGCCGCCGCGCACGCTCTCGGGCCGGTAGTCGACCTTCTCGCAGTTGCGGAACCGGTACTTGCGCTTCCGCGAGCGGGCGACGTGGTAGATGTCGCGCCCCGGGCCGCAGTCGACGCGGCCGCGGCCGTAGTGCACGGAGATCGCGTCGTTGCCGGCGCCGGCCTTGATGATGTTCTTGCCGTGCGAGCCGTAGATGAAGTCGGTCCCGGCGCCGCCGAAGATCCGGTCGACCTGCGAGGCGGGCTGCCCGTTGGGGTCGTAGTCGCCCCAGAGGATGTCCGAGCCCGCGAAGCCGCGCAGCGTGTCGGAGGTGTGGTGCCCCATGAGCTCGTCGTTCTCGCCCGAGCCGTCGAGGTTCGTGGTCCCCTCCTTGTCGGCGCGCTTGACGTTCTCGATGTCGACGCGCGGCCACATGTCGTGGTCGGCGCACGAGCGACAGGGGATGCCGGGGATGTGGTCGGCCTGCGCCGCCGCGGGGACGGCCGTCGCGAAGCCGGCGATGGCCGCGAGCAGGGCGAGGACGCGGTGACTACGGGTCATTCCCGCTAGATCGGCGAGCGGGCGTGCTGACTTGATCATGGGCGCATCCTCCGCCCCGGATTGGCGCGTGCGCGTCGGGGATTCCCCCGTTCTTCGCCCTGAGGGCCTCGCTCAGCAGCCGGCGCGCACGTCGGCGCACGTCCGGCGCCGGCCGGCGATGTCCGTCAGCGAGTACTGCGACGCGTAGTAGAAGGACACCGTGTCCGCGACGCGGAGCCCCGCGATCTCGTGCGGCACGTTGCCCGCGTAGCGGTCGCCCGGGTTGGAGGCCGCCGCGACCTCGTCGTACTCCCCGGTGCCGATCGAGGAGCCGTCCACGCTCGAGTCGTAGCGCTTGGCCACGAGGCGCCGGTAGGCGGTCGGATCGCCCTTCAGGTAGCGGTCGAACCACGCCCGCGTGTAGTACGAGGCGAAGCGCTCGCCCTTCTGGCTGGCCGGCAGCACCAGCGGGACGTACGTGTACTCGAGGTGCGTCGCGCCGCGCAGCACGATGCTCGCCGAGTCGGTGCCCGCCGCCTTGAGCTGCTGGTAGCCGTCGGCCTTGGCCTGCGGGTCCGGCTGCCTCGGCGTGGGCTGCACGTTGAAGAGGTAGTCGTTGGCCGTGCCGAGCGCGGGCGTCTGGAGCAGGCGCCTGGCCCGGTGCTTCTCGGGGATCGTGATCCCGTCGCAGTTCTCGATCGCGCGCAGGCCGTCCCAGGCGACGATCGCGTCGACGCGGCGGTCGCACTGGCCGACGTGGCTGACCGCGGCGGCGCCGAGCGAGTGGCCGGCGATGCCGACGCGCTTGCGGTCGACGAGGTCGATGTACGGGTTGCGGCGGCTGAGGAACGCGTTCAGCGAGTCCTCGGCGCCCTGGTAGAAGTTCCAGTCCTGCTGGTACGGGATGCCGGAGCACTCGCCCGGGCAGTCCGCGCCGGCGAGGTCGGAGTCGCCCTGGCCCTGGACGTCGTAGGTCATGACGACGTAGCCGGCCTCGGCGAGGTCCTCGGCGGCCCAGAAGTAGAGCTCCTCGAAGCCCTGGACCGAGCCGTCGGTGATGACGACGCCGGGGAAGCCGGCCTTCGGGCGCTTGACGCGCGCCGGCGGGGCGAAGACGTGGCCGCGCAGGGTGCTGCCGTTCAGCGATTTGAAGATGACGGGCTCGACGCGGCCGCGCCCGGCGCGCGTCCAGCGCTTGATCGTGCGGAACGCGTCGGCGCCCTTCGAGCCCGGCACCAGCGTGGTCAGCCCGCCGCGCGGGTGGGTCGGATCGCCGAGCTGGTCGACCCACTGCTCC
>DASVRH010000382.1:0-8447 GCA_036388715.1 Solirubrobacteraceae bacterium
CCGGCGGGGGTGACGGCGTGCAGCGGCTGGGGCCAGAGCAGCCGCGCGTCGAGCCGGTCGTCCGCCCCGCCGACGCGGACGATCGCGGCGTCGAGCCCGCCTTCGAGCACGCGCGCGACCTGCGCGTGGCTCGGCATGATCCAGCGGTCCGCGCGCACGTCGGCCTTCGTCGAGCCGCTCAGCTCGTCCGGGAACCAGCTCACGTAGCCGACGCGCAGCGGCCCGTTCGTGCCGGTGATCCGCCGCTGCGCGGCGGCCGCGGCCGCGAGGATCTCCCGCGCGTCGACGAGCAGCTGGCGACCGGCGGCGGTCAGCGCGACGTGGCGGCGATCGCGCTCGAACAGCGTCGCGCCGACGCTGCGCTCGAGCGCCTTGATCTGCTGCGAGAGCGACGGGGCGGCGATGTGCAGCCGCTGCGCCGCGCGGCCGAAGTGCAGCTCCTCGGCGACCGCGACGAAGTAGCGCAGCTGACGCAGTTCCACGGCACGACCCTAGTTAGCCGGGGCCTATCAGTGCGAGGCGATCGGTCGTGGACTTCGGCGGCGAACGGGAGCAGGATCGTCCCATGACCACCCAGACCCTCACCACCACCACCACCGCCCTCGACGAGCAGCGCGACGCCGTCGACATGAAGCTCGAGGTCGTCGTCCTGCCGGTCGCCGACGCCGAGCGGTCGAAGGCCTTCTACGAGTCCCTGGGCTGGCGCCTCGACGCCGATCTCGTCTTCAGCGAGACGTCCCGCGTCCTGCAGTTCACGCCCACCGGCTCCGACGCCTCGATCATCTTCGGCACCGGCGTCACGGACGCGACGCCCGGCTCGGTCGGCGGGCTCCTGCTCGCCGTGTCGGACATCGACGCGGCGCACGACGACCTCGTCGCGCGCGGCATCGACGCCAGCGGCGTGTTCCACGACACGTCCGCCGTGTTCGGCCCCGCCGAGCGCAAGCCGGGCGCGCACCCCGACCACGGCACCTACCAGTCGTTCGTGTCGTTCAGCGACCCGGACGGCAACGGCTGGCTGCTCCAGGAGGTCGGCGCCCGCGGCCCCGGCCGCGTGACCGGCGCGAAGTTCAAGGACGGCGACGAGCTCGCCGCCGCGCTGCGGCGCGCGGAGAAGGCGCACGGCGAGCATGAGGCCCGCACCGGCGAGTACGACGCCGAGTGGCCCGAGTGGTACGCGGCCTACATGACCGCCGAGCAGACGGGCGCGGAGCTGCCGGCATGAGCGACTACGACGTCATCGTCATCGGTGGCGGCTCGCCCGGCGAGCACACCGCCGGCGCGCTGGCAGAGGGCGGCCTCCGGGTCGCCCTCGTCGAGCGCGAGCTCGTCGGCGGCGAGTGCTCGTACTTCGCGTGCATCCCGTCGAAGACGCTGCTGCGCCCGGGCGAGGCGGTCCACGCCGCCCGCGAGGCGGGGGCGACGGCCGAGGTCGACGTCGAGGCCGCGCTGGCCTGGCGCGACTTCATGGTCTCGGACTACTCCGACGCCGGCCAGGAGAAGTGGCTGGCCGACAACGACATCGCGCTGCTGCGCGGAACGGGCCGGCTCGCCGGCCCGGGCGCGGTCGAGGTCGACGGGGCCCGGCACACCGCCGACCACGTCGTCCTCGCCAACGGCGCCGAGGCGATCGTCCCGCCGATTCCCGGGCTCGACGGGCTCGAGGGCGTCTGGACGAACCGCGAGGCGACGGGGATGAAGGCGGTGCCGCGGCGGCTGCTCGTCGTCGGCGGCGGGCCGGTCGGCGTCGAGATGGCGCAGGCCGTCCGCCGTCTCGGCGGCGAGGTCGTGCTCCTCGAGGGCTCGGCCCACGTCCTCTCGCGCGAGCCCGCGCCCCTGGGCGAGGCGCTCGCGGAGGTCCTGCGGCGCGACGGGGTCGAGATCGTCCTCGGCGCCCACGCGACCGCGGCGCGCCGCGACGGCGACGACTACGTGCTCGAGCTCGACGACGGCCGCGAGCTGCGCGGCGACCGCCTGCTCGTGGCCACCGGCCGGCGGCCGCGGGTCGAGGACCTCGGGCTGGAGACGGTCGGGATCGAGCCGGACCCCCACGGCATCCCCGTCGACTCGCGCCACCGCGCCGGCGAGGGGCTGTGGGCGGTCGGCGACGTGACAGGGATCTGGCCGCTGACGCACGTCGGCAAGTACCAGGGTCGCGTCGTGGCGGCCAACATCCTGGGCACGCCGACCGAGGCGAACTACGACGCCGTCCCGCGCGTCACGTTCACCGACCCGCAGGCGGCGGCCGTCGGCGCTTCGGAGGCCGAGCACTCGGTCACCGTGCCCGTCTCCGAGGTCGCGCGGACCGCGACGTACACGCGCGAGTACGCGGACTCCAACGGGTTCCTGACGCTGCTCAGCGACGGGGAGCGG
Source organism: Solirubrobacteraceae bacterium (assembly GCA_036388715.1). Taxonomy (GTDB): domain Bacteria; phylum Actinomycetota; class Thermoleophilia; order Solirubrobacterales; family Solirubrobacteraceae; genus CADCVT01. The sequence continues at coordinate 2,374 of DASVRH010000382.1, forward strand.
CTGACCGGCGCCTACGCGCTCGGGCCGGAGGCCGGCGAGTGGCTCCAGCAGGCGACGCTGGCCATCCGGGCGCGCGTGCCGCTCGACGTGCTGCGCGACACGATCCAGCCGTTCCCCACGTTCTCGGAGATCTACCTGGCCGCGCTCAGGCAGCTGCGCCCACGTCGAGCTGCCTGAGCCGCTCGACCGCGGGCCCGACGTTCGTCAGGTAGCGCTTCAGCGATGCCTGGACGTCGGGCTCGCCGGCGTGCTCGGGCAGGGCGCGCAGCAGGTTGAGCCGGGTGTTGGCGACCCATCCGGCGACGTCGGGCTTCTTCATCCACCCGTACTCCGTCGCCCAGGTGATCGCCATCAGGCGCGGCCAGTCCTCGATGCTGACGGCGTAGGGGTTCGGCACGCAGATGCGGTTCTTCTCCTCGTCGTCGTCGCGGCGGGCCTCGACGAAGCCGGCGAGAGCGGCGTTGAAGCACGGCGAGTTCTGGCGCACCTGCTGGAGCACGATGCGGTCGCCCTGGAACATCGGCGTGGCCGGCGCGTCGCGCAGGCCGAGCGCGGTGCAGTCGACGTGCAGGACGTCCGGCGACGTGGGGACCTCGCCCTCGGCGAGCACGATCCGGTCGGCCTCGATCCGGCGCACGTGGCCGAGGCGCACGACGTCCTCGATCTCGCGCAGCATCCGCAGCTCGCGGGCGCTGAGCATCGTGCCGCGGTACATCGTGGCCCGCTGCGAGGTGTCGATGCGGTTGACGCGGCCGGACGCCTCCAGCCGGTCGAACAGGTCGTCGACGTCCGTCGCGTTCGCGGCGGCCTCGGCATCGAGCGAGAGGCCCTCGATGATGCCGCCGACCTGGTCGAACGGCTGGAACGTCGCGCGATCGAGGAACCACATCTCGCGCGGGCGGACCCAGCGGATCCGGTCCGGCGCGACGTCGTTGTCGAGCAGCCACACGCACGCGTCGACCGCCGTCTTGCCCGCGCCGAGGACGGTGTAGGACGACGCCTCCTCCGCGGCCTCGGGCACGTCGTTGACCGGCACGAAGCGCACGCCGTCGGCGACCTCGAAGGACGGCGTGTGGGTGGCGGGGATCGACGCCTCGAGGTAGCGCGCGTCGACGACCTTGCGGCGGACCGTGATCTCGTCGACGTCGCCGGTGGCGAGGTCGCGGACCCGGCCGCCGTCGAGGTGGTCGTGCCCGGTGAGGATGCGGACGCGGCCGGTCGCGACCAGGCGCTCGGCGGCCTGCGCGAAGTGCTCGCGGACCTCCTCGCCGGTCGCGCGCTCGTAGAAGCCGGCGTTCTCGCCCTCCTCGTCCACGCGGTCCTCGCCGAGCGGCAGCGAGGCGACGCCGTAGTACGCGGACGGGATGTGCAGGCGGACGAACGGATACGCGTCGACCCAGTGGCCGCCGACCGCGGGACGGCGGTCGACGAGCGTCACCTCGGCGTCCGTCTCGGCGACCAGCGTGTCGGTGAAGGCGAGGCCGGTGGCGCCGGCTCCGATGACCAGGTAGTCCGTGGTGTGTGGCACTGCCAGAGGCTACGGGAACGGCGGGGCCGCTCGCCACCGCGGATCGCTTCTAGGCTGGTCGCGTGCGCATCGCGACGTGGAACGTGAACTCGCTCAAGCAGCGCCTGCCGCGGCTGCTGCCCTGGCTCGACGAGCGTGGGCCCGACGTCGTCTGCCTGCAGGAGACCAAGCTCACCGACGACGCGTTCCGCGAGCTCATGCGCGACGAGCTGAGCGACCGCGGCTACGAGGTCGCCGTGCACGGCGAGTCGGCGTGGAACGGCGTCGCCATCATCTCGCGGGTGGGCCTCGAGGACGTCGTCGCCGGCATCGAGGGCGGGCCCGGCTTCCCGCATCCCGAGGCGCGCGCGGTGTCGGCGACGTGCGGCGGCGTGCGCGTCGTGTCCGTCTACGTGCCCAACGGCCGGTCGCCCGGCTCCGACCACTACGCGTACAAGCTGAAGTGGCTCGAGGCGCTGACCGCGATGGTGGCGGCGCGGCCGGAGTCCACCGTCGTGCTGGGCGACATGAACATCGCGCCGACCGACGAGGACGTCTTCGATCCCGAGGCCTACGTCGGCCAGACGCACGTCACCCCGCCGGAGCGCGAGGCGCTCGCGGCGCTGCAGGCCGTCGGGCTGCGCGACGTCGTGCGCGACCGCTGGCCGGAGGAGCGCGTCTTCACCTACTGGGACTACCGAGCCGGGATGTTCCACCAGGACTGCGGGATGCGGATCGACCTCGTGCTCGCGAGCGAGGACGTCGCCGCCCGCGTCGCCGCCGCCTGGGTCGACCGTCATGCGCGCAAGGGCAAGGGCCCGAGCGACCACGCGCCCGTGATCGTGGACCTCGACGAGGCGCCCGACGGCGACATCGGCCCTGTCGTCCCGCCGCCCTCCCGTCCCGCGAGGCGCGGGACGAAGAAGCTCCCGCAGGCCGCTCCCTAGTCCTGCTTGCGGTCGCGGTCGCGCGACGGCTGCACGCGCTTGGGCTCGCCCGGCATCTTCGGGTAGTCGGGCGGATACGGCATGTCGCCGTCGCCCTGCTCGGCGTAGAGGTCGAGCAGCGGCTGCAGCGAGTGGGCCTTGTCGTCGATCTCCGCGTGCGGGTCGCCCACCTCGGCGAAGCGCTCCGGCATGGTGGCGACGGTGAAGTCCTCGGGCTGGACCTTCTCCAGCTCGTCCCACGCGAACGGCGCCGAGACGGGCGCGCCCGGCTTGGGGCGGATGCTGTAGGCCGAGGCGATCGTGCGGTCGCGGGCGTTCTGGTTGTAGTCGACGAAGATGCGCTCGCCGCGCTCCTCCTTCCACCACTTCGTCGTGACCTGGCCCGGCAGCCGGTTCTCGAGCTCGCGCCCGAAGGCGATCGCCGCGTGGCGCATGTCGGTGAACGTCCAGCGCGGCTCGATGCGGACGTAGATGTGGATCCCGCGTCCGCCCGAGGTCTTCGGGAAGCCGGCGTAGCCGAGATCGGACAGCAGCTCGCGCGCCGTGGCCGCGACGCGCACGGCGTCGTCGAAGTCGGTGCCCGGCTGCGGGTCGAGGTCCAGCCGCAGCTCGTCGGGGTGGTCGACGTCGTCGCTGCGGACCGGCCAGGGATGGAACGTGATCGTGCCCATCTGCGCGCACCACCCGACGACGGCGATCTCGGTCGGGCAGACCTCGTCCGCCGTGCGGCCGGAGGGGAACTCGATCCGCGCGGTCTCCACGTAGTCCGGAGCCCCCTTCGGCACCCGCTTCTGGAAGAACGCGTCGTGCCCCCGCGGATCCTCCCGCGTCGCCATGACCATGTCCGGATGCACGCCCTTCGGCCACCGTTCCAGCGTCGTCGGCCGCTGCCTGAGCGCACGCATGATCCCGTCCTCCACCGCGACGTAGTACTCGACGACGTCGAGCTTCGTCAGCTCGGGCGTACGGTCCGTCGCGGGGAAGATGACCCGCTCCGGACTCGAGACCCGAAGCTCCCGCCCTCCGGCGTCGATGAAGGTTTCCTTGGCTGCCACCCGGCGAGGATGCCACGAACGAGGCTCCGGTTATGCAAGGGCGGTCGTTCCAAGCGCGGAGCGACGAGCCCGCCGAGAGCAGTGTCGCTCGCGCTCCTCGACGCCCGCGACATGACGTACCGCCGCCCCGTGGACGGCCGGAACCGTGCCCGGCCGGGTTCCCGCCACCGCGGTCCGCTGCTCGCCGCGGTCGGCTTCATCGGAGCCTGAGATGACCTTACGCGTCGCTACCGCGGGGCGCGCCTGCATTTCAGAGGGACAGGGCGCTCGATCTCAGCGACGATCTGCGGCGACTCGCCGATGCTGATCCGAGCACGCGTATGGGTCCCGAGCCGACGTGGCAGCGCGATCGTCTCAGTGATGAGAACGCGGGCGTCCGACGCGGCGGCGGTGCCGGTAACCGTGCTCGAGGAGGCGAGCACCTCGCCGCGAGCGTCCAGGCTCTCGACGTCGATCCGGTACCCCACGCGCCGGGCGTCGGCCGCGCCGGTCAGCCTCATGTGTGCGGTCGCAGTCATCCGAACCGCCGAGCACGAGGCCTCATGCTGCATGTCGAGGTGGAGGTCACTGAGCACCACATCGGTGCGCCCGCCATCGCCTGACTGCCAGGCCGGGATTGCCACGAGCGCCACGCAGAGCACAGCGGCGAGGAGAACCGGCGCGATCCACAGTCGAGGGTTTCGAGGCCGCACTGAAGGACGGGCCTCGCCCCGACTCGGCCGTCGCTCCTTGTGCTCGGTGAGCTTGATCACCGGCGGAGCAGGGCGCGGTCGCTTCGAGCTCTCAGACGTGTCGGCCATGAGTGCGTCCGCCTTACAGCCCGCGCAACTCGTGGATGCCGATAAGGGCTGCCTGGCCCGCGAGGGCCAGCACGCCGACAAGGAGGGCTAGGCCTGCGATGTCGAGCAGACGGGCCCGGCGATCGTTATTGACCCGATCCCGCTCGAGAATCGTCGCCATGGTCGCGATCGACTCGCGCTTGACGTCTGCGGCGTCTCTCGTCACCCATGCGGCTTCGGCGAACTCGCGGATGGTTTCGGCGTCGACCAACTGTCGCCGGCGCGCGCCCACTGCACCGCGCACTGCGAGGGTCGCCGCCGCACCCAGAGCGGCGACGCTGAGAAGAAACACCACCCGAACCATCGCGTCGCCCACTTGTCCGAGATCGAGCTCGAACGCCGCACGTCCGACCGCGACATCGATCGCAAGGATGGTCCCGCTAAATCCAGCGCCCGTTGAAGCTCGCTCGAACAGAGCATTCGATCGCGCCCGCTCGTCGTCGGTGACTCGCTCGGTGAACCGCAGCAACGCATCGATGGTCTCGGACCGTGGACCTGAGCGGCGAGGGAACATGGGGTGTCTCCGTGACTCGGGCGCGGTGCCGCGCGGAGACCGTATGGCTCTCCGCCTGACGCGCGTGCCCACGCGCGCGTCGGCTCCGTTGTGCACCGTTGTCGGCCGCCCGCGGGCATTGTTAAGTCCCCCGGCGGCTTTCGCACTTCAATGTGAAAGCGAATCGCGGTGAGCGAGGGTCCGGAATGGGCACCTTGAGCGTGTGATGGCTGCGCGCGACCCCTCCGTGAGCTTTCGAGAGGAGCTTCCGGTTCCTGTCACGAACCTCGCGATCTACGAGCACATCTACGTGCTCGAGCAGTGGTTGCGCCGAATCGCATACGCGAGCCTCATGGCAAAGCACGGACCGGATTGGAAGGCGGCGCTCCCCGACCAGCTCGCGCATGATCTGAAGGGTCGATTGAACCAACTGCGTGGCCGAGTGCACCTCCACGCAGAGAACAGCGACAACGCCATCTGGCTGCTCACCCTCGAAGAACTTCGTCTCTTGCTCACCGCTCAGGGTGTCTGGCCGTTGGTGAAGGATTTGACGCAGATCCCGAAGCGCGCACTCGAGTACAAGCTCGACGAGCTCCGCGAGATTCGGAACATCGTCGGCCACAGTCGCGCCACGACTCGGGAAACGGCAGAGATCGTGGAGGCAATAGCCACGACCCTCCGGCCCGCGATCGACAGCTTCAAGCAGCAGCTGCTTTACGGCGCGCACGACCGGATCCACCTCGATGACCGAGACGATGACGGTGGGAGCGTCTCCAAGCTGTTCGCCGAGCTGACCCGAAACAACGACTGGTCGAAGTTTCAGCCGATGCTCAGCTCGAGCGCGTACTTCTATTCCCTAACGCGGTTGCCTGTGGCGCCATTCGATGTCTTCCTGCGCGTCAAGGCGTTCCTCCGGGAGATGGGCCACGTCGAGCACGTCGTTCTTGCAGTGCTCGTCAATAAGGCGGGAGACGAGTTCACCCTCTGCTGGCCGAAGAAGGCCACGGAAGCCCAACACGAGCGCCTCGTCAGGTTCTTCGTCGCTTCGCACGCGGATGAATGGACCGAAACTGAGTACGAGCGGCAGAGCGCGAGTGCGGTCTGCGATCCCCGGATCTGGTTCTACGAGAACCAACAACTCGTCGAGGAATAGACCGGCCGAGCTTCCACCGCCTGGCTCGAGTCCCTCGACCCCCACGCCGACGGGCGCGGGCACCGCAGCGGCCGACGTGG
>DASVRH010000383.1:0-6647 GCA_036388715.1 Solirubrobacteraceae bacterium
CTCCTCGGCGCGGGCACCGCCGACGCGCGCGGCCTGACGACCGGCTTCGCCGATCCGCTGCTGAAGGCGTTCGGCGAACGCGACGGCGACGCCGTGTTCCGCGTCGCCCGCGGCGCCGGCGCCCGCGTCGTGCGCGTGCCCGTCGTCTGGGGCAACGTGGCCTGGGGCAGCCCCGCGCAGGCCACCGACCCCAACGACCGCGTCTACCACTGGGACGAGGTCGACGACCGCGTCGCCCGCATCTCGGCGGCCGGCCTCGAGCCGCTGCTCTCGGTCTACGGCACCCCCAACTTCGCGCGGCTGCGCGGCGGCACCCCGCACGCCTCCGACCTCGCGGCCTTCATGACGGCGATCGCCCGCCGCTACGACGGGTCGTCGCGCCCGCGCGTCCGCCGCTTCCAGCTCTGGAACGAGCCGAACCTCAAGGACTACATGGACCAGGGCGACGCCCCCGCCCAGTACCGGGAGATGCTGCGGGCTGCGTACCCCGCCGTCCACGGCGTCCACGAGGACAACCTCCTCGTCGCGGGTGGGCTCGCGCCGTTCGCCGGCCCCGACAAGCGCTACGGCGAGCACCCCCTGCCGTGGATGCGCGCGGCGCTGAGCGAGCCCGCCCCCTTCGACGTGTGGTCCATGCACCCGTACACCTCCGGCCCACCGGCGGGGCGCGCGGTGGTGCGCGGCGACGCGTCGATCGGCGATCTGGCGACGGTGCGCTCCATCCTGCGCCGCACGGGCCACGCCGACGCGCAGCTCTGGGCCACGGAGTTCTCGTGGGACAGCTCGCCGCCGGATCCGTTCGGCGTGCCCGTCCGCGAGCACGCCCGCTGGGTCGCCGAGGGCCTCTACCGGATGTGGCGCCACGGGGTGAGCCTCGTCGTCTGGTTCCAGCTGCGCGACAACCCGAAGGGCACCTTCGAGTGGGGCCAGACCTTCCAGTCCGGCCTGTACTTCCGCACGACCGACCGCTACGCCGACGAGAAGGCGAAGCCCGCCCTGCGGGCGTTCCGGTTCCCGTTCGTCGCCCTGCCCGCGCGCGGCGGCGTGGACCTGTGGGGCCGGACGCCGGACAGCGCGGCCGGCCGGGTCGTCGTGGAGCGCCGCGCGGGGCGCCGGTGGCGTCGCGTCGTCACCCTGCGTGCCGACCGCGACGGGATCTTCCGGCGGCGGCTGCGCGGCCGCCGCGGCACCTTCCGCGCAAGGACCGGCGGCACGGCGTCGCAGCCCTTCGCGGCGCGGCGGACGCGCCCGCGCTTCGTCAACCCGTTCGGCGGCGAGGCGCTCCCGCCCGACTGACCTAGGATGCGCCCCGTGCGGGTGCTGATCACGGGCGGGGCGGGTTTCGTCGGCGCCAACCTCTGCGTCGCGCTGGCCGCCCGCCATCCCGGGTGGGAGCTGGTCGCGCTCGACAACCTCCGGCGCCGCGGCGCGGAGCTGAACCTCCCGCGGCTGCGCGAGGCCGGTGTGCGGTTCGTCCACGGCGACGTGCGCGTCCGCGACGATCTCGCCGGGGCCGGCGAGGTCGACGCGATCGTGGAGTGCTCGGCCGAGCCGTCGGTGCTCGCGGGCGCCGAGGGCGACGCGGACTACCTCGTGCAGACGAACCTCGTCGGGGCGCACCACTGCCTCGAGCTCGCGCGACGGGACTCCGCGCAGCTCGTGTTCCTCTCCACCTCGCGGGTGTATCCGGTGGTGGCGCTGGAGGCGGCGGCGGTCGTCGAGACCGAGACGCGGTTCGAGCTCGCCGCCGACCAGCCGCTCGCGGGGCTGAGCGAGCACGGGGTGGCCGAGGACCTCCCGCTGGAGGGCGCGCGGACCCTGTACGGCGCGACGAAGCTCTCGGCGGAGCTGCTCGTGACCGAGTACGCCGAGTCGTTCGGCGTCCGGGCCGTCGTCAACCGCTGCGGCGTCATCGCCGGGCCGTGGCAGATGGGCAAGGTCGACCAGGGCGTCTTCTCGTTCTGGCTGCTCGCCCATCACCTCGGGCGCGAGCTGCGCTACCTCGGCTACGGGGGCGAGGGCCGGCAGGTGCGCGACCTCGTGCACGTCGACGACGTGGCCGACCTCATCGACGAGCAGCTCGGCGACGCCGGCGCGTGGGCGGGGCGGACGGTCAACGTCGGCGGCGGGCGCGAGGTCAGCCTCTCGCTGCGCGAGACGACCGATCTCTGCCGCGAGATCACGGGGCGGACCGTGCCGATCTCGCCCGGGCCGCAGCGGACGGGCGACGTGCGGGTCTACCTGTCGGACTGCCGGCGGCTGTTCGGGCTGACCGAGTGGCGCCCGCGCCGCGACGCCCGCACGATCCTCGCCGACACGCACGAATGGATCGTGGAGAACGAGGCCGCGCTGGCCGGCGCGGTGAGCTGACGTGGCGCGGCCGCGCGTGAGAAGGCGCGCGGGGCGGGTACGCGGGGGCCATGGGGCTTCCTGAGCCGCGGGCCGAGGGCACCGCGTTCGTCACCGGCGCGTCGGCGGGGATCGGCGCGGAGATCGCCCGCGAGGCCGCGCGGCGCGGGTACGGCGTCACGCTCGTGGCGCGGCGCCGCGAGCGGCTCGAGGAGCTGGCCGCGGAGCTGTCGGGCGCGCACGGCGTGCGGGCCGAGGTGCTGCCCGCCGACCTGACCGACGCCGAGGCGCGCGCGGCGCTGCCGGAGCGGGTCGCCGAGCTCGGGCTCGAGGTCGACGTGCTCGTCAACAACGCGGGCTTCGGGACCTCCGGGTCGTTCTGGCGCTCCGACGTCGAGCGCGAGGTCCAGCAGGTGCGGATCCTCGTCGAGGCCGTCGCCGACCTGACCGGGCGGTTCCTCCCGGCGATGGTCGAGCGGGGCGGTGGCGGCGTGCTCAACGTCGCCTCGACCGCGGGCTTCGCGCCGCTGCCGCGGATGGCCGGCTACGGGGCGGCGAAGGCGTGGGCGCGGTCGTTCACGCACGCCGTCCACCAGGAGGTCAAGGGGCGCGGGATCCACGTGACCGCGCTCTGCCCGGGGCCGGTCGAGACCGAGTTCTTCGACGTCGCCGGGCCGACGCCGATCGAGAACGTCGTCCCGAAGCCGGCGTGGGTCGACGCCGAGCTCTGCGCCCGCGTCGGGCTCGACGGGCTGGCGCGCAACAAGGCCGAGGTCGTGCCGGGCCGGGCGATGCAGGCGATCGTCGCCGCCGGGCGCATCACCCCGCAGGAGATCCGCGGCCCGCTCTTCGGGCGCTTCTTCCGCTAGCGCCGCCCCCAGAGCTCGTCGAGCCGGCCGAGCACGTCGTGGAACCGCCGGCGCTCCTCCGCCACGTCGTGGGCCTCGGCCTCCCGGCGCGCCGCCGCCCGCAGCGGGGCCAGGTCGTCCTCGGAGCCGGCGCGGGCGGCGCGGGCGGCGTCCGCGATCGCGCGCTCGTCGCGCGCCGGCACGAAGCACGTGTGGCCGTCGCGGCAGAACGAGCGGTTCCCGACGCAGTCGGGGCAGACGACGGCGGCGCCGAGCGCCATCGCCTCCAGGGCGGGCAGGTAGAAGCCCTCGGTCCGGTGCGGCAGCAGGACCGCCACCCGCGCCCGGCCCATCAGCGCGAGCAGGTCGCCGCGCGGGATCGGCCGCTCGACCAGCTCGACGCGGGCGCCGTCGCCGCGCAGGCGCCGCGCGACCGCCGCGCCCAGCGGCCGGTCCTTGACCGCGAGCACGAGGTGGTCGACGTCGCGCTTCCCTGGATCAGGCGCCGCCGGCAGCGCGGCGACGTCGAGGCCGCCGGGGATCGTCACCACGGGGCCGTTGACACGGGCGGTGGCCTCGATCGCGTCGCGGACCTCCGGCGAGACGCAGATCCGGATCGCCCGCCGCTCGAGGTAGACGTGGCGCGGGTCGCGGGGCTCGGCGTGGCGGACGTGCTGGATCAGGTTGAGCACGGGGAGGGTGTCGAGGTGGCGCGGGTCGGCGCGCTTCCAGTCGACGCCGCCGAGGAACAGCACGTCGGCCTCCGCATCAGCGGCGGCGAGGGCGTCGCGCTGGTCGCGCCACGGGTTCGCCTCGTCCCACGTCGAGTCGGCGCTGAACGCGACGCGCGCGTCGTGGCCCGGGGCGCTGCGCGCGTGCTCGAAGTAGTCGTGCACCTTCAGGTGACCCCCGCTGAACCCGCGGTAGCGGCGGTGGAAGAGGACGGTCCGGGTCACACGGCGTAGCCGAAGCGCTCGACGTCCTCGCGGTAGCGCTCGGCCACGAGGTCGTGCGTCTCGTCGTCGTAGTAGGAGCGGTGGTCCGGCCGGCGGACGGAGACGTTGCGGCGCGGCAGCACGTCGTCGAACGGCACGCCGAGCTCCTCGAGGAGCGGCGGCAGCTCCTCGGCCAGCCGCTCGAGACGCAGGACGCGGTCGACGAGCAGCGTGCCGTCGTCGTCGGTGACGAAGGCCGACTGCGGCGTCCACTGCACGTGCTCGCGCAGGTCGAGCAGGCGCAGGTAGGTCGCGAAGTCCGCGCCCTCCGGCATCCCGAGGAACTCCCGCAGGTCGGGCCGCCGGGCCATGTACGCGTACTGCGAGACCGTGCGGTCCCAGGGATTCCGCACGACGGTGAAGCGCAGGTACGAGGAGAAGACGTCGTCGCCCACGTCGGCCCGGATCTGGCGCGCCGTGAGGTGCTGCAGCCCGCCGGTCTGGTGGCGGTTGTGGAACCTGTCGACGAACCCGCCGTACAGCTCCTCCTCCGAGCGCGGCGGCGGCCAGATGAGGTCCTCGACGGTGCTCCCGCCGGTCCGGGGGGCGTGCACGCAGACGCAGCGGTACCGGTGGCTGATCACGGCCTGTCGTACAGCCGCCACCACGGCTCGCCGGGGTCGGCGATCCGGCCGCGCAGGTCGTCGATCGTCTCCTCCCCGTAGCGCGCCGCGACGTTCCGCGAAGCGAGCGGCTCGGCGAGGCGCGCGGCCCCGGGCACGATCGCGCGCAGGGCGCCGCCGCCGCTCGCGACGACGTCCTCGTAGCGGACGATCGCGTCGCGCGGCAGGACGCTCAGGTAGCGCTCGAAGCACCAGCGCAGCAGGTACACGTGGCGGTCGACGACGTCCTCGATCGCGTCGAGCGCCCTCTTCAGCTCGGGCGCCCGCTTCTCGGCGCCGGGCAGACGGCCCTTTCCCACCGGCATCGCGACGCTCTGCCAGGAGCCGAGGACGGCCAGCGGGTGGCGGACCATCGCGAAGACCCGGAAGCGCCGGACGAGGTCGGGCAGCCCGCCCGTGAACAGCGCCGGGTGCTTCAGGATCAGCGTGAAGTCGCCGGTCCGGCGGCCGACCTCGATCTCGCCGCGGGAGGAGAGGCTGTGGCGCCCTTCGTCTGCCGCGGGCTCGCTGATCCTCGCGCCGGTCACCCGGCCGCCGACGTGCTTCGAGGGCGCCACGCCGCGCTCGGCGATCGTCGCCCGCGTCTCCTCGAAGAAGCGCTCGACGCAGGTGACGAGGTCGCCGCGCAGGGCGGCCGGGCGCATGGGCTCGTCGAGCGCCACCGTCTCCGGCACGAGGTTCAGCAGCTCACAGGCGAGGGTCGTCCCGGAGCGGGGCGGCCCCGTCAGCAGGACGTCGGGCATGGGGCTGTCAGGGTACGGGCATGGCGATGGCCCCAGTCACCGCGCTGCCCCGTCGCGCGCGGCTCGCGCGCACGTTGGAGCGCTCGCGCTGGGGCGAGTACGAGGCGCTGCTGCGCCGTGCGCTCGACCGCGGCTACGACGTCGTGGGGCTCGAGCGCTGGGTCCTCGGCGAGCCGCTGTCCGGCCGGCCGACGCTGATCCTGCGCCACGACGTCGACCAGCGCCCGGCCTCCGCGCTGCGGGTCGCGGCGCTCGAGGAGCGCCTGGGCGTGGCCGGCACGTGGTACTTCCGCTGGCGGACCGCGCACCCGGCGGCGGTGGCGGCCGTTCGCCGCGCGGGCGGCGAGGTCGGCCTGCACTACGAGACGCTGACGCGGCACGCGCGGGCGGCCGGCGTGGCGACCGCGACGCCCGCCATGGTGGAGGCCGCGCGCGAGACGCTGGCCGCCGAGGTCGCGGCGTTCGGCGACCGTTTCGGGCCGGTGACCAGCATCTGCGCGCACGGCGACACCGCGGTGCCCGGCGTGCGCAACCTCGATCTGCTGGAGGGTCAGGACCCCGAGCGCTTCGGCGTGCGCCTCGACGCGAACTTCGGCGTCCGCGGCCGGCGCCTCGCCGGCTGGCTCACCGACCGCTCGGTGGCCGCGGGCCGGTGGAAGGAGGGCCTCGACCCGGCGCGGCTGCTCGACGACGGCGCGTCGCCGATCCTGGTGGTGATGCACCCGAACAACTGGACGTCGGGCCCCGCCCTGTGGGCCGATCGGCTCCTCGCGCGGGTGCCCGTCCGCGTCGCCGGGCGCCCGATGACGACCGGCAGCGACGAGCCGCCGCTGTGAGCGGCGCGTTCGACGCGGTGGCCGCCGACCTCGCCGCGGCGATCCCGCCGCACCTCTCGGGCGAGCTGAGCGAGGAGGCGCGCTCGACGACGATCGCGACGAACACCTCGCTCGTGGCCCGCCGGGCCGAGCTGCTCGTCGGCCTCGTGCGCTCGGCGACCGACCTCGGCGATCTGGGCGGGCGGCGCGTCCTCGACGCGGGCGCCGGGTTCGGCGCGATCGCCCTGTACCTGGCCGCCGAGCACGGGGCCGA
>DASVRH010000384.1:0-3937 GCA_036388715.1 Solirubrobacteraceae bacterium
GCCCCATCTCCATCCCCGGCAACCCCCGGCGGACGCGGGACTTCCTCTACGTCGACGACCTGGTGGAGGGGATCGAGAGGCTGGTGGTGGACGGCGCGCGCCCGGGGCTGCTGTACGCCGGCAGCGGCGAGGCGACACCGCTGGTCGACGCCGCGCGCCTCGCCCTCGACGCGGCCGGCTCCGGCGTCGAGGTCGAGCTTCCCGGCGGCGAGCTGCCGCCCGGCGAGGACGAGAGCTACGCCCTGGAGCCGGGGGCGGCGCGGTTAGAGTTGACGCCCCGGCCGCTCCCCGAAGCGGTCGCCGCGTATGTCGACTGGCTCCGCCACCATCCCGCTGCTCAAGGCCGCGCCGAAGCCTGAGCAGATCGCCGAGCGGCTGGAGGGCGGCGACTGGGGCGGGATGGAGGTCGGGCTCATGCCCGGCGACGTCGCCGACGAGGCGGCGCTCGACCGCGCGATCCGCGCCGTCACCGAGACGACCGCCGGCCGCGACCTCGCTTTCACCGCCGAAGCTCCGCTGACCTGGCCGAGCGGCGGTCACGTCCGCGTGGACCGCCTCACCGACGAGGCGCGCGTCGCGCTCGAGCGCAGCGCCCGCTTCGCCGCCGCGATCGGCTCGCGCGTCCTGACGATCCACCTGTTCATCCCGCTCACGCCGGAGGAGATCCGCTCGGGCGCGGGGGTCGACGAGGACGGCGTCCACGAATTCTTCGCGTTCTACGCGCGCGCGTGCGTGGAGCAGGGCGTCACCCCGCTGATCGAGAACGTCCCGCCCGTGCTCCGCATGCGGACCGGGAGCGCGTTCTACAGCCCCGTCGGCGGCCACTGGCGCGACCTGCTGCACTGGCGCGAGCGGGTCCCCGAGCTCGGGTTCACGATCGACACCTCGCACGCCGCGCTCTTCCGGGCGTTCGTCAACGCCTACCCGTCGCTCTGGGGCCTCGAGTCCGACGAGGGGCTCGAGCTGGAGCGCTACGTCGAGGAGCTGGGGCCGGCGGCGGAGGTCGCCCACGTCTCGAACGCGTCGGGGGTGCTCGGGGAGGGGCTGCGGTACGACCGCGGCGAGCTCGACCTCGACCCCGTCGTCGCGCGCCTCGCCGAGCTCGTGCCGTACATCGTCTCCGAGATCGTCGAGCCCGACCACGCCGTCTCGCCCAACCAGAAGGACGGCCACCGCGAGATCGTCCGTGCGCTGAGGACGCCCGCCGAGCGCTGGCGCCCTCCCCCGCGCCGCCTCCCCTCCGGCGGGCTGGACTGGCAGGAGGTCGTCGGCCGGCGCGACCCGGTGCCGGACGTCATCGGCCTGCAGGACCACCTCGCCGGCCGGCGCGTGATGGTCACGGGCGGGGCAGGGTCGATCGGGCGCTCGCTGACCTCGCTGCTCGCCGCGTTCCGCCCCGCGCTCATCACCGTGCTCGACACGCACGAGGCCGCGCTCACCGCCGACCGGCATGCCAAGGGCGCCGCGCGCCTGGCGCGCTTCGAGCACGTGCTGTGCGACATCCGCGACCGCCGCCGGCTCGAGCACGAAGCCGCCCGCGCCCGCCCCGACGTCGTCTTCCACCTCGCCGCCTACAAGCACGTCGACTGGGCCGAGCGCTATCCGGAGGAGTTCGCGGCGACGAACCTCGACGGCTCGTGGAACGTCCTGCGCGCCGCGCGCGACGCCGAGACCGTCGTCGTCGCCTCGACCGACAAGGCGGCCCGCGCCTCCTCGCTCTACGGCCGGACGAAGCGGCTGATGGAGACGCTGACCGCGCTCGCCGCGGAGGAGGCCGGCGGCGGCCGCGCCGCGGTTAGGCTGGTCAACGTGCTCGGCAGCGCGGGCAGCGCCACCGAGCTGTGGCTGCGCCAGGCGCGCGCCGGCGTTCCCCTGACGCTGACGGACCCGTCGATGGTGCGCTTCTGGATCACGATGGCCCACGCCGCGTCGCTCGTCGCGCACGGGGCGCTGGCCGCCGCGGGAGGTACGCGGCTGCTGACCGCCGCCGACCCGGTCGAGGAGGAGATCGGCGTCATCGCCGAGCGGATCTGGCGGACCGCCGGGCCGGGGACGGACCCCGACCTGCACATCGCCGGCGTGCGCCCGGGCGAGACGATGACCGAGATCCTCGTCGGGCCGGGCGAGGAGCTGGGCGAGGAGGTCCGGATGGGCGCCGCCGCCATCACCGGCGACGCCCCGACCGACGTGGCCGCTGCCGTCGTCGAGGAGGTCGAGCGGTGCACCGGCGCGGAGGAGCGCCGGCAGGCGTGGCTCGCGGCCCTCGCGCCCCCGCGCGCGCCCGCCGCGCCGTGAGGGGGCCGGCCGCGCGGTGAGGATCCTGTTGGTGAGCCAGTTCTGGCCGGGCGCGGACGACCCGGACCTCGGCGCGTTCCTCGTCCCCATCGTCCACGAGCTGGAGCGGCGCGGGCACGAGGTCGAGGTCGCGGCGGTCGACCGGCGGGGGGCCGGGCGCAAGGGCGACGCCCGCCTCGTCCTCGACGCGCTGAAGGGCGGCCGCCGCCGGCCGGATGTCGTCTTCGCCCACTTCCTCGTCCCCGCCGGCCTCGCCGCGGCGATCACGTCGCGCCGGCCGCTCGTGGTCATGGCCCACGGGCAGGACGTGCGCAACGCCGTCGCCTCCGCCCCGGTGCGCCGCGCGACCGCGCTCGTCGCCCGCCGCGCGCACACGGTCATCTTCAACTCCGCCTACCTGCGCGACCAGATGCCGGTGCCGGTGAGGCGAAGCGAGGTCATCGACTGCGGCGTCGACCTCGACGTGTTCCAGCACGCCGAGCAGGCCGCGGCGCGGGATCGCCTCGGCGTCGACGGCGACCCGCTCTTCCTCTTCGCCGGCTCGCTCATCGAGCGCAAGAACGTCGTGCGGCTGCGCGACGCCTTCGAGGCGTTCGGGCGCGGCGCGCTCGTCGTCCTCGGCGACGGCCCGCTGCGCGGCGAGCTCGACGGCCGCCCCGGCATCCGCTGCGAGGGGCGCGTGGCGCACGAGGTCGTCCCCCAGTACGTCGCCGCCGCCGACGCCCTCGTCCTCCCCAGCCTGGAGGAGCCGCTCGGCCAGGTGCTGCTCGAGGCGATGGCCAGCGAGCGCAGCGTCGTCGCGACGAAGGTCGGCGGCCCGCCCGAGTTCGTCACGCCCGAGGCCGGCGCGCTCGTCGACCCGCTCAGCGTCGAGTCGATCCGCGACGGCCTCGCGCACGCGGCGAGCCTCCCCACGCCGAACCCGGCCGCGCGCGCCGCGGCCGGGTCCCACGGGCTGCTCGTTCAGGTCGAGCGGATGGAGGCCGTGCTCGCCGAGGCCGCCGCGACCGGCTGACCGCCGCCGCCGCGAATCAGGTCGGCCGCCTTCTCGGCCACCGCGATCACCGGCGCGTTCGTGTTGCCGCGCGGCACCATCGGCATGACCGACGCGTCGACGACGCGCACGCCCTCGACGCCCTCGACGCGCAGCTCGGCGTCGACCACCGAGCCCATCGCGCAGGTGCCGACCGGGTGGTAGAGCGTGCCGGTGTGCGACGCGACGTGGCGGCGCAGCGCCTCGTCGTCCTCGCCGTCGGGCACGGTGAACGGCGTCGAGCAGTACCTCGCCAGCGCCGGCTGGCGGGCGATCTCGAGCAGCCGCCGCAGCCCGCCGATCTGCGTCTGCATGTCCGCCTCGGCGGCGAAGTAGTTGTGGCGGATCAGCGGCTTCGCGCTCGGGTCGTTGGAGACGAGCCGGACGCTGCCGCGGCTCTCGGGCTGGAGCAGGCAGGGCGCCATCCACATGCCGTGCTCGGTCGGGTCGGCCATGCCGTCGTCGACGATCTGGACCGGGACGGCGTGGTACTGGATGTCCGGCGCCTCGGCGCCCTCGTTGACGCGGACGAACGCGCCGGCCTCGGCGAAGTTGGACGTCAGCGGCCCGGTCTGGGCCGCCTCGAACTCCTCCATCGCCGCCGCCTCC
>DASVRH010000385.1:0-5423 GCA_036388715.1 Solirubrobacteraceae bacterium
GCTGCGAGAACGCGGCGTCGACGTAGGGGTCCTCGAGGTAGACCGCGGCGAACACCGGCACCTCGTTGGCGCGCAGGCGGTCGGGGTCGTAGAGCGCGGGCCAGTCGTCCTTCTCGGCGAGCAGCTCGGCCGCGGCGGCGAGCGGTTGCAGGCCCGGGTCGTCCTCGAACATCCAGGGGAAGATCATCTCGCCCGGCAGCAGCGCCGCCAGGCCGCCGCGCTCCTCGACGACGCGGTGCGCGGCCCACCGCGTCGCCTCGCCCTCGGCGTAGATCGCCTCGTGCAGCAGCGCGTACAGCGGGGTCGTCGCCAGCGACGCCTCGCGCCGCGCCTCCTCCTCGAACATGAACGTGCCGGGCCCGTGCTCGACGACGTAGTGCATCCGCTCGAGGCCCGTGCTCATCCCGGCCTCGCGCGACACGGTGCGCAGCCAGCGCTGCTCCACCCGCTCCCAGCGCTCGCGGTCCTCGGGGTAGCGCTCGAAGTACAGCTCGAGGCGCTTCTCGTGGCGCTCGACGAGGCTGCGGTAGAGGTCGTCGACGGCCACGCCCACCGGCGGGAGGCCGCCGGTGATGAAGACCTCCCGCAGCCCCTCGGGCGCCTGTGACAGATAGGTCGTCGCGACGAAGCCGCCGTAGCTCTGGCCGAGCGCGCTCCAGCGCTCGACCCCGAGGCGCACGCGGAGCGCCTCGGCGTCGTGCACGATCGCGTCGGCGCGGAAGTGCGCGAGGTAGTCGGCCTGGGCCCGCGCGTCGCCGCGCCGCGGGATCGTCCGCGCGTCGGCCGGCGTGCTGAGGCCCGTCCCGCGCTGGTCGAGGAGCATCACGTGGAACTCCTCGAGCGCTAGGCCCAGCCACCCGTCGGCCCCGGTCGGCCGCGTGTTCGGGGAGCCCGGCCCGCCGTTGAGCACGAGCAGGTACGGGCGCTCCTCGTCGACCGCGCGCGGCGCGCGCATCTCGCGGGCGAACACCTCGATCCGCTCGCCGTCCGGTTGCGCGTGGTCGAGCGGGACCTCGAAGCGGTGCTCGAGGAGGACGGCCCCGGGGACGGACACGCGACGCTGCATCGCGCGATCCTACGCCGCGCCACGACCGCTCGTCCGCGGGGCGCTCAGGCGTCCGGGGCCGCCGCGAGGATGCTGCCCATGCTCAAGGAGTTCCGGGACTTCATCATGCGCGGCAACGTCGTCGACCTCGCCGTCGCGGTGGTCATCGGCGCGGCGTTCACGGCGGTCGTCAACGCGTTCGTGACCGACATCATCACGCCGCTCGTCGGGGCGATCACCGGCGGCGACGCCTTCTTCGCCGACAAGTCCTTCACCGTCAACGGCTCGGCGATCCTCTACGGCGACCTGATCAACCAGCTGCTGACGTTCCTGATCGTCGCCGCCGTCGTGTTCTTCCTCGTCGTCAAGCCGCTCAACGAGCTGATGGAGCGTGTGCGGCCCGAGCGGCCGGTGGACAAGCCCACGCGCGAGTGCCCCGAGTGCCTGAGCAGCATCCCCGAGGCCGCGCGGCGGTGCGCCTTCTGCACCGCGAACGTCGCCGCCGCCTAGCGCGCGCTCCTGCGGCCGAGCAGGAAGGCGAGGAGCAGCAGGCCGATCACGAGCGGGTCCTTGACGCGGTCGAGCGCCATCGACGCGCCGAGCGAGCCGATGTCGAGGGTGTCGGTCTCGGGCTCCTCGCGCGGCGCCTCGCCCTCGGGCGTCCCCGGCCGCGCCTCCTTCGCGGGGGCGTCGCCGTCGGTGGCCTCCTCCCCGCCCTCGAGCATCTTCGCCAGGTTCTCGGCGAACGTGCCGACCATGCGGCCGGCGACGTCCTGCATCACGCCGCGGCCCATCGAGGCGGCCTTGCCGCTGACCTTCATCTCGGTGATGATCGTGCCCGTCGTCCGCGTCGCGTCGCCGGAGAGCTCCATCGTCACGTCGGCGTCGGCGGTGCCCTGACCGCGCGACTCCTTGGCCCGCGCCTTCATCACCGCGCGGTGCGAGGACTCGTCGGCCTCGACGATCTCGACGTCGCCCTTGTACTGCATCGTCATCGGGCCGAGCTTGACCTTGATGCCGACCTTGTAGTTGGTGTCGCTCGTCTTCTCGAGCACCTTGGCGCCTGGCACGGTGGGCGCGACCTTCTCGACGTCGAGCACGGCGGCCCACACCGTGTCGACGGGCGCGTCGACGGCGAACTCGTTCTCGAACCTCATCTCGTCCTCCCTATCGCCTCGACCACGTCGTCGAGCGCGTTTGCAGTGTGCCCGCTGAGCAGCTCGTCCACGAACGGCAGCGCGGCGGCCATCCCGCCCGCGACGGGCTGGAAGCCGAACGCCGCGGCCCGCGGGTTGACCCAGATCACCCGGTAGGCCAGGCGGCTCAGCCGCTCCATCTCGCGCGCGACGAGCGAAGGGTCGCCGCGCTCCCACCCGTCGGAGAGCACGACGACGACCGCGTCGCGCGCCATGCCGCGCCGTCCCCAGCGGTCGTTGAACGCCTTCAGCGCCTCGCCGATCTTCGTGCCGCCCGACCAGTCCGGCGCCGCCCTCGCCGCGCGGTCGAGCGCTGCGTGCGGGCGGCCGTCGCGCAGCGCCTTCGTGACGCGCGTCAGCCGCGTCGCGAACACGAACGCCTCGGCGCGGGCCCCGCGCGCGGCGCCTTCCAGGAAGAGCAGGTACGCGCGGGCGTAGGCCTCCATCGAGCCGGAGACGTCGAGCAGCGCGACCAGCGGCCGCGGCTGCTCGCGGCGGCGGCGGCGCTCGTGGCGGACCGGGTCGCCGCCCGTGCGCTGCGCGCGGCGCAGCGTGGCGCGGACGTCGAGCCGTTCGCCGCGGCGGGCGAGACGCGCGCGCCGAGCGCGGCGGGGCGGCGTCGCGAAGGCCAGCGAGCGCAGCAGCACCGCCAGCGCGTCGAGCTCCGCCGGCTCGAGCTCGCCGAAGTTCGTGTCCGCGAGGCGCTCGACGTCGGAGGCGACCGACGCCACGGGTCGCTCGACGCCCTCGCCCTCCCCTTCGCCGTCGCCGCCGAGGCCGAGCCGCGGCGCACCCCCGTCCGCGGCCTCGCCGCCTTGGCGCTCCACGGTCGGCGCGTCGGGCGGCGCCGCCTCGAGCGGGGCGGGGGCCCCGGCCTGACCGCGCGAGTCGGCCGGGTCGACGAGCCCGTCGACGACCGCGCCGAACACCGCGTCGAACGCGGGGAGCTGCTCGTGGGAGGAGACGAACGCGACGCGCGCGGTCCAGTAGAGCGAGGAGCGATCGCGCGGCGGGGAGAGCGCCGTGGCGGCCGCGAAGCGGGCGGAGCGGTCGGGCGTGACCGGGAGCCCCGCGTCGCGCAGCGCGCGGCCGAGGGCGACGGCGGCGAGGGGGGCGTCGCGGTCGAGCGCGCGCGCGAAGTGGGCGCCGCCGCCGGTCAAGGCGCGAGCCTCTCGAGCCCCTCCGCCCGCACCGACTCCTGGTCCTCGCGGTACTTGAGCACCGAGCCGAGCGTGCGGCCTGCGCTCGCGGCGTCCAGGCGCTCGGCGCCGAGCAGCCGCAGCGCCGCGACCCAGTCGATCGCCTCCGCGATCCCCGGCGGCTTCTGCACGTCGCTGGCCCGCAGCCGCGCGACCGCGGCCGCGACGTCCTCGGCCAGCTCGCGCGCGCTGCCCGGCACGCGGCGGCGGACGATCTCGACCTCGCGCTCGGGCGATGGGTAGTCGATCCAGTGGTACAGGCAGCGGCGCTTCAGCGCGTCGTGCAGGTCGCGCGTGCGGTTGGAGGTCAGCACGACGACCGGCGGGTTCGTCGCGCGGATCGTCCCGAGCTCGGGCACCGTGACCGACGACTCGGCGAGCAGCTCGAGCAGGAAGGCCTCGAAGTCGTGGTCGGCGCGGTCGAGCTCGTCGATCAGCAGGACCGCGGGCCGCGGGCCCTCGTGCTCGATCGCCTGGAGCAGCGGGCGGCGCACGAGGTAGGTCTCGTCGAAGAGGTCCTCCTCGGCGATGTCGCCGCCCTGCGCCTCCGCGAGCCGGATGCGCAGGAGCTGGCGCGGGTAGTTCCACTCGTACAGCGCCTCGGAGACGTCGATGCCCTCGTAGCACTGCAGGCGGATCAGCGGCGTGTCGAGCGCTTGGGCCAGTGCCTTGGCGGCCTCGGTCTTGCCGACGCCCGCCTCGCCTTCGAGCAGGAGCGGCTGCGGCAGGCGGAGCGCGAGGAAGAGCGCGGTGGCGAGACCCTCGTCGGCGAGGTAGTCGACTCCTGCCAGGCGGTCGGCGACCTCGGCTGGGCTCTCGACCGTCACGCCGTGATCGCCCGGTAGTCGTCCCACGTGTCCACGTCGAGAGGTATACGCCCTTCGACGGGGACGTCGACCACCGGCCCCCTCGCCAACAGCCGCCACACGGCCTTGTCGCCCTTCAGCTCCTTCAACGCCGGGAACATCTCCTTGCCGAACGCGAGCGGATGGCCGCGGCCGTCTTCGTAGCGACACGCCCGCATCGCCCCCTCGGCCGCGAGCAGCGCCTCGATCGCGCGGACCTCGATGCCGGGCTGGTCGCCGAGCATGAGGACGAGCGTGTCTCCCTCGACCGCGCTCAGCGCCGTCGCGATCGAAGACGAGCAGCCCTCGCCGAACGACTCGTTGAGGATGGGCTCGGTGCCTTCCAGGTTCACCTTCTCGCGCACCTCCTCCGCCGATCCTCCGAGGGCGACGACGATCTGGTCGAGCGGCGCGGCGCGCGCGGTGTCGAGCACGGCGTCGAGGAGGGTCGCGCCCTTGTACGGCAGCAGCTGCTTCGGCTCTCCGAGCCGGCTGGATCCTCCCGCGGCGAGGACGAGCCCCGTCGTCCTAGTGGTCACAGCAGTGGTGTTCCGTAACACTCTCCTCGGGCTGTCCTGCCTTTTCTCCGGTAGGCGGATGCAGGGCAGGACGGCGCCGGTGTAGGACCATTTCGGCGACGATCGACACCGCGATCTCGCCGGGGGTCTGGGCGCCGATGTCGAGGCCGGCCGGCGTGCGGACGCGACCGTCGTCCGCGCCGATCGACGCGAGCACCGCGGCGCCGCGCCTGCGCGAGGCGACGAGCGCCACGTAGGGCACGCCGGCGTCCAGCGCGGCGCGCAAGGCGTCCTCGTCGCCGTGGTCGTGCGAGGCGACGACGACGCCGAAGTCGGCGGCCGCGTCCGTCAGCTCGAACCCGGCGACCGGCGCGATGGTCCGCAGCGCCGCCGCGATCGGCGTGGCGCCGACGACCGACAGCGTCGGCGCGGGCACGTGCGGCTGGAGGAAGATCTCCAGCGCGCCGCCGCTCAGGCACGGGTTCTCGACGGTGACCGAGCCGTCGTCGGCGGCGGGCGCGTCGGAGGCGCCGGGAACGATCTTCACGAGCAGCGGCTCTCCGGTCTCCAGGCACCGGAGCGCGTGCATCCGCACCGTGCTCTCAGAGCACGAGCCGCCG
>DASVRH010000386.1:0-8280 GCA_036388715.1 Solirubrobacteraceae bacterium
GATCGCGGTCTTCGAGGGCCGGCAGCGCCGCCTCGAGCCGCTCGGGGCGCCGGAGTGAGCGTGACGACCGGCATCGGGTGGGACGTCCACCGGCTCGCCGAGGGCCGCGACCTCGTCCTCGGCGGCGTCCGCATCGACCACGACCGCGGGCTCGAGGGCCACTCCGACGCCGACGTGCTGACCCACGCGGTCATCGACGCGCTGCTCGGCGCCGCCGGCCTCGGCGACATCGGGGAGCACTTCCCGGACACCGACGAGTCGTTCCGCGGAGCCGACTCGCTCGCGCTCCTGCGCGACGTCGTCGCCCTCCTCGGTTCCCGGGAGATCGTCCACGTCGACGTCAGCGTCCTGCTCGAGAAGCCGAAGCTCGCGCCGCACAAGGAGAACATCCGCGACACCCTCGCCGGAGCCCTGGGCGTGACCCGCGAGCGCGTGAACGTCAAGGCGACGACCGGCGAGCGCCTCGGGTTCGTCGGCCGCGAGGAGGGCGTCGCCGCCCTCGCCGTGGCGACGCTGGCGGCTCCGGGCTAGACGTCGAGGCGGGCTTCCTCGAGGTCGAGGTCGCGCTCGACGCGCCGCATCACCTCGTCGGTGATGCGACCGTCGTTGCGCAGCTCGAGGAGGGCCTGGCGCTCGGCGGCGATGATCTCGTGGAGCAGGCGCTGGTAGCGGGTCGTCCGCTCGTGGATCGCGCCGTCGCCGTCTCCGTGCTTGAGCTCCTCGAAGCGGCGGCGGCGGAAGTCGTAGAGGCCGCGCATCCGCTCGATCGTGTCGTCGTTCGTCCACTCCTCGTCCGCGAGCTCGTCGACGCGGGCGATCGCCGCGCGGGCGGCGTGCATGCGGGCGCCGAGCTCCTCGTACCGATCGGCGCCGTCGTCCTCGATCCCGAGCCGGCGGATGAGGGGCGCGAGGGTCAGGCCCTGGAGGACGAGCGTCGCGAGGATCACCGCGTAGGTGAGGAAGACGAGCAGGTCGCGCTCGGGGAACGGCGCCCCGCCCTCGACCGTCAGCGGGATCGCGAGCGCGGCCGCGAGCGCGACGGCCCCGCGCATCGAGCACCACGCCCCGACGAGCGTCAGGCGGTGGTTGGGGACGGGGAAGCGCTCGCGCACGCGGCGGTCGAGCCGCCGCACGACCCAGCTCAGCGTGAACGTCCAGACCAGCCGCGTGAGGATGACCGCGGCGGCGACGAGCACCGCGTAGAGCGCGAGCTCGCCGGAGCCGAAGCCGTCGAGCCCGTCGAGCACGCTGGGGAGCTGGAGCCCCACGAGCACGAACAGCACGGCGTTGAGCAGGAACTGCACGATCTCCCACACGGCGACGAGCTGCATCCGCGTCGTCGGCGTGGTCAGCTCCGACGCGTACCAGCCCATGAACAGCCCGGTCGTGACCGCCGCGATCACGCCGGAGGCCCCGAGCTCCTCCGCCGGCAGGTACGCGGCGTAGCCGGTGAACAGCGAGATGGTGATCTCGGTCGGCGGGTCGTCGAGCACGCGGCGCACCTGGCGCATGACCGCCCCGACGGCGAGCCCGATCACCACGCCGCCGACGCCGGTCAGCAGGAACTCGACCGTGGCCTCGCCGAACGAGAACGCGCCGGTGACCACGGCGGCGACGGCGAACTTGTAGATCGTCAGCGCCGTCCAGTCGTTCGTGAGGTTCTCGCCCTCGACGATCGTCACCAGCCGCCGCGGGACCCCGAGGCGGCGCACGATCTCCGCCGGCGCGACGGCGTCGGTCGGCGAGACGACGGCGCCGAGCACGAAGCTCACGCTCCACGACAGCCCGATCGCCCAGTGCGCGACCGCGGCGACCACGAGCGTCGTCGCGAAGACGAGCCCGATCGCCTGCATCGCGATCGGTCGGGCGTTGCGCGCCATCTCGCGGGGGCTGGCGAAGAACGCCGCGCCGTAGAGCAGCGGCGGGAGGAAGATGAGCAGGACGAGGTCGGGGTCGAGCTCGATCTCGTCGGCGTTCGGCACCCAACCGAGGCACAGACCGCCGACGACCAGCAGGATCGGGTACGGGATGCGCGTCCGCCCGGCGAGGGCCGACAGCGCGGCGATCGCGACCAGCAGGCCGAGGATGACGAGCTCGAGGTGCACGGCGCGGCGCCGCTAGGGCTCGATGAGGACCTTGATCGCCTCGCGGTCGTTCATGGCCCGGTAGCCGTCCGGGACGGCCTCGATGTCGATCTTGCGGTCGAACACGCGGCCGGGCTCGAGCCGTCCCTCGAGCACGTCGGGCAGGAGGTCCTCGATGTAGGCACGGGCCGGGGCGATGCCACCCGAGACGGTGATGTTCTTGACGAACGTCGGGATGGCGCCGGGGACGGCATCGGCCTGCGGGACGCCGACGCGGCCGACCGCGCCGCCGGGGCGGGTGATGCGAAGCGCCGTGCCGAGCGACTCCTCGTAGCCGACGCACTCGAGCACCGCGTGCGCGCCGAAGCCGCCGGTCAGCTCGCGCACGCGCGCGACCGCCTCCTTGCCGCGCTCGGGCACGACGTCGGTGGCGCCGAACTCGCGGGCCAGGTTCGTCCGGTCCTCGTGGCGGCCGAGGATGATGATCTGCTCGGCGCCGAGGCGCTTGGCGGCCATGACGCCGCACAGGCCGACGGCGCCGTCGCCGACGACCGCGACCGTGTCGCCCTCGCCGACGCGCGCGCAGACGGCGGCGTGGTGGCCGGTGGCGAAGACGTCGGAGAGCGTGAGCAGCGAGGGCATCAGCGCGTCGTCCTCGCCGACCGGCAGCGGCACGAGCGTGCCGTCGGCCTGCGGCACGCGGACGGCCTCGCCCTGGCCGCCGTCGACGTCCGGGCTGCCCCAGTTGCCGCCGTTCAGGCACGACGTGTGCAGCCCGTCGACGCAGAAGGCGCAGGTGCCGTCGGAGTACACGAACGGCGCCACGACGACGTCGCCCTTCGACACCTTGGACACGTCGGCGCCGACGTCCTCGACGACGCCGATGAACTCGTGGCCCATCCGCGTGCCGTCGCCGCCCTCGGGCATCGACTTGTACGGCCACAGGTCGCTGCCGCAGATGCACGAGCGCGTGATGCGCACCAGCGCGTCGGTCGGCTCGAGGATCCGGGGATCGGGGACGTCCTCGACGCGGACGTCGCCTGCGCCGTACATCAGAGTCGCTCTCATGCGCCGGAGAGTACGGCGCGCGCGGCTTCTACTTCTTCACGTCGAGCCGGCCGCGGGCCTTCAGCGCCGAGCGGTCGGCGGAGATGCTCACGCGGATCTCGTTGAGCAGCTCGAGCACCGCGCGCTCCTCGTCCGAGGTTCCGATCTCGCCCATGCCGGCGAAGGGGCCGAAGGGAATGCGGATCGCGCTCGCCGCGGGCTCGTCGAGGCGCTCGCCGCTGAGCTCGGCCGCGCCGCGCGCCATCTCCTCGTCCGACCCCACGACGAACGTGTCGCCGATCATGCCGAAGACCACCTCGTCGGACGGGGTGGCCAGCTCGTCGTGCAGACCCGACGCGCGGTAGAGCGTCTCCTCCGGCTTGCCGTCCTCGAAGGGCTTGACGACGATCTGCGCGAGGCCGGCGAACGAGGGCGTCAGCGGCGCGTCGGGGGCGACGAGGAGCAGGCCGGCAAGACCCTCGGTGTCGAGCCGCGCCATCGTCCGCAGGATCTCCGGCAGGTGCTTGGAGAGCTTCGGGAGCAGCTCGCGCATCCGCTCGGGGTCCTTGACGCACGAGCGTGCGCCGAAGCGCTGGTCGGCGGGCTGGAGCCGGCTCATGCTCGGGCAGGAGAACTGGCGCAGGACCTCGTCCTCGAACTTCACGCCGATGTCGCGCTCGGCGTCCTCGACCGCCTTCGCGAAGTCGGAGTCCGCGAAGAGCGCGCGGGCGGTCCGCGACAGGAACGTCGTCGTGAAGCTCTGGTCGCGCGACGCGCCGGTGATGGCGTCGTCGCGCGGGAGGTCGAGGTCGCCGGCGGGCGCGACCGGGAGGTCGTCGTCGCCCAGCGCGCGCGGGTCGGTCGTGACGGTGCCGGCCAGGTCGGCGCCACCCTCGTCGAGGCGGATCGCGCCGGCCAGCGAGCGGATCGCGCCGAGCCAGGGCACCTCGTCGAGCGCGCGCTGGTAGGAGGGCTCCTCGACGAACGCGCGCGCGATGGTGGTGTCGCCCGTCATCAGGAGGAACGGGTCCTCGAGCCCGGCGGCCTTCTGCGCGTCGGCCAGCCGCGCGCCCTCGAAGCCCTCGCCGTCGCGGGCGCGGTCGAGCGCGGCGCGCAGCAGCGGGCCGCTCTCCTCGTCGCCGTCGGGGTCCTCGACGGTGACGAGCGTGTCGTCGCCGACGATCGCGACGTCGTCGAGCACGACGACGTCGTCGTAGCCCTCGAGGGGCTTCAGCTCCTCTCCCTCGGCGAGTTTCGAGAGCATCTCGCGCAGGTTCCCGTCGCCGTTCGTGCGATAGACGACGACGGTGATCGGCTCGCGCTCGTCGTCGCGCCGGTCGAGCGGCAGGTCGGGCTCGACCGGCCGCTGCGTCATGCCGACGATCGCGTAGCCGTCGAGCAGCGGCTTGACGTCGCGGTCGAACGACAGGCCCGTGTAGCCGACGAGCGCGTTCAGCGCCCCGCTGAGGTTGGGCGGGATCTGGAGCCCCTCGGTTCCCGCCTCGCGGCGGTACGCGCGCAGGCCGCGGGACGCGATGTCGCGCAGGTGCTTCCAGTTGCGCTCCTCGTAGCGCATGTCGATCGCGAAGACGGCGGAGCTGTCGGGATCGAGGTACTTCAGGTGCTCCTCGACGCTCGCCGCGACGTTCGCGTCGCTGCTCTGCTCCTCCTCGCCGTCGTCGCCGCCGCACCCGGCCAGGAGCGCCGTCGCGGCCAGCAGCGCGACCAGGAGCCTGCGCGTCATCGTGCCCCCTCCCCGACCTTGAAGAACGTGTAGCCGCACTGCCGCGTCGCCGGGGGGAGGGGCAGGCGGAAGCGCTCGCGCAGGGCGCCCGAGCGCCGGCGCACCGCGATGCTGCGCAGCCACCGGCGCGGCGGCACCACGAGGATGCCGACCCGCTCGCCGCTCGGCCCACGGCGGACGGTCAGCGGGACGCGGGTGCCGCCGCGCAGGCGCGCGACGGCCCGCGCGTTGCGCGGCAGGCCCAGGAGCACGACCGCGGCGCGCAGCCGGCACGAGACGTCGGCCTGGAGCCAGAACGGATCAGGCAGCGTGTCGTAGTCGCACGCGCGGCCGGCGCGCGGCAGGTAGCCGCGCGTGATGAACACGCAGCTCGCTTCGAAGTGCTCGTACGGCTCGAGGGGGGCGGCCGCGATCATGAACGGCCCGCGGGCGCCGCGGGCGCGCAGCAGCGGCCGGGCGTCGCGCGCCAGCCGCGGGGCGGTCGCGATGATCGGCCAGAGGCGGCGCCCCCGCTCGTCGAGCAGGTCGACCTGGCTGATGCGCCTCCCGGGCGGGGCGGCGACGCTGAAGAACGCGAGCTGCCCGGCCCAGCGCCCGGCGTAGGGCTCGCCGCGGTGGGTGGCGACGTCGAAGCGCGTGTCGTCGTCGAGTCGGACGCGGAGCGCGGTGACGCGCGGGTCGACCGCGCCGCCGGCCAGCCGCCGGTCGGCGGACGTGTTCGCCAGGGCGCTCGACAGCCAGGGCCCGGGCTCGGCGCACTCGAGGGCGCGCGTCGGGCGGCCGACGGCGACGCAGAGCTTCTCGCCCTCGTCGCGCACGTTGAGGGGCGGCGCTCCGGGCGCCGCGACGTCCACGTCGCCGCCCGGGCCGGGCCCGCCGGGCTCGAAGTCGTCGAAGAAGATGCGGAACATGCCGCAGTCGACGAGCGCCGGCGGCGCCTGCGCGACGTCCGCGCGCTCCCCGTCAGGGAAGATCAGGGCGCGGACGGCCGCGCCGGCGGGGGCCGTGGCCGCGAAGGCGACGGCGTCGCCGGCGCCGAACGTGGCCGGCAGGCCGATCCGCCGGATCGGGATCGTGCTCCCGTCGCCGAGCAGCGCGCGCCGGGGCACCTGGCCGGCGGGTCCGACGCCGTGGACGATGTTGCGCGGCCTGGTGCCGCACGAGGACGACACGTCGTAGGCCGCGTCCTCGAGCGGCATCGGGTGGCACCGGCTGCCGCCGGTGCCGCTGGTCGAGTCGCCGCGGTACTCGTAGGTGCGCGTCCGCAGGCACAGGACAGGGCGGCGCCGCGTCACGTCGCCGCGGACGGGATCGAGGCGGCTCTCGACGCTGGCCGACAGCGCGAACAGCGAGTTGCCGGCGCGGACGTGCGCGAGGCTGACGGGGCCGTGCAGCGGCGGCCTGCCGCCGCCCGGCTCGAAGGCGTCCTCGTCCTCCTCGCCGAGGATGCCGCCGAACACGTCGAGGAAGCGGCGGCCGTAGATGCGGCCCCGCGGGGGCAGCGCGCCCAGGAAGTACCGCAGCTCGCCGGCGGGGCGGCCCGCCAGCTCGGGCGGCGGGTCGACGGTCGGGATCCGGATCCGGCGGCCCTCGGAGAGCTCGTACTCGACGAAGTACACCGACCCGCGGACCGCGCCGGCGGCGACGCGGTTCTCCGCCTGCTCGACCTGCGCGCTCCGGGCGAAGGGCTCGTCGCGGACGCCCTCGCTGGCCTCGGGCTCGACGAGGTCGGCGATGAACGGCGTGGCGTAGTCGGCCCGCGGCAGCTCGCTGCACGACGACGACCCCGTTGACTCGTCGCCGCGCGGGTCGTCGGCGACGGTCAGGCACAGCTGGCGGCGGTGCGCGCGCAGCAGCAGGCGCTCGCCGATCTCCTCCTCGCCGCGCGGCCCGGCGGCGACGATCGGCGCGGCGTCGCTCACCTCGCCGTCGCCGTGCTCGGCCCAGGCGCTGCCGGTCGGCCCCAGCAGGGCCAGGGCGCACGTCGCCGCGAAGAGGCGCCTCCCGAGCACGGCGGCGGACACTACCGGACTGCTACGACATGCCCCAGCGGTTCGGGAGCCACAGCCGCACGTTGCGATCCTCGCGCGTTCCCGCGAAGCGCTGCGGCCGGCCGCCCTGCGCGTCGAGGTAGGCCATCTCGCGGCCGAAGCCCGCGAGGTCCTCCGGATCCTCGGGCGCGCCCGCATGGTCGACGACCCACGTCTCGATCGCGCGCGCTCCGCCGGCGCCCTCGACGAAGCGCAGCATCCGGCCCTGTTGCGGCCAGTCGGCCAGGGACGACGTCGTGATCTGCCACCAGCCGCCGATCGCCGTGAAGCGGGGGCGGATCTCGTGACGGTGGGTGTCGCCCGAGATCTCGGCGACGACGCGCGGGTCGGCGTCGAGGAGGGCGAGCGCCTCGGCGCTGTTCGCGCTGCGCTCGAGGCCGTGGTGGTCGGCCACGAGGATCCACGCGTCGTCGGCCGCCTTCGCGAGCTGGTCGCGGAGGAAGCGCGTCTCGGTCTCGGTGACGACGCCGCCCGCGCCGCCGTCGCGGTCGACCGTGTCGAGCACGATGACGCGGACGGGCCCGACGTCGAGCGAGCGGTGCGCCGGCCCGATCTCGCCGGCGCGCACGGCGCGGCGGCGCGGGTCGGGCGGGACCCGCGTGGCGCGCCCGGGGACGCCGCTGCTCAGCAGGGCCTCGATGGCAGGGCGCGGGACGTCGCGCAGGTCGGGCGTGGGGTCGGCGCCGCGCGGAAGCTGGTCGAGGAGGTCGCGGAGGCCGGGGTCGAAGGTCAGCAGCGCCTCGTCGCCGGTGGCGATGGCGTCAGTCGCGGACGACGGCGGCAGCTCGCCCTGGACCATCAGGTCGTGGTTGCCGAGGGCGAGGGCGAACGGCGCGCGCAGGCCGGGGGCGACGAAGCTCCTCTGCGCGCGGCGCAGGACGCCCCGGTGCCGCGGGGCGTCGACCGCCGGGCGGTAGAAGAACCCGTCGGGGTTGCCCGCGGACTGGACGCCGCGGTAGCCGCGCGCGCCGCTGTCGGGGTCGACCCGCCCGCCGCGCAGGACGGCGAGGAGCTGGTCGAGCTCGTTGCGCTGGGCGTTGTCGAGCAGGTCGCCGGTGACGAGCACCTCGTCGGGCCGCTCGGCGTCGAGCGAGCGGACGGCGGCGTTGAGCACCCGCGCGCTGACGGCCTCCTGCGGGCGGAACGTCGAGGTCACCGGCGGCCCGAGGCGGTCGAGGAAGGGGACGCGCGCCGGCGACTCCTCGTCGCGGACGTGCGTGTCGGTGAGCTGCCCGATGCGCGCGACCTCCCGCGGCGCCGACGCCTTCCGGCCGAGCTCCGTGCGGTCGCGCAGGGGCTCCCCGGGTCCCCGCTCGAGCCGCCCGTCGCCGTCGCGGTCGGCCACGGTCGCGCG
>DASVRH010000387.1:0-9903 GCA_036388715.1 Solirubrobacteraceae bacterium
ACGCCGGCCCGGGCTCGCGGCTCGCGGCGACGCAGACCAGCGGCCAGAACGCGAGCACGAAGAGGGCGGCGGTGCCGTTGCGGTAGCCGATCGGGCTGTCGAGCCGGCCCGCGAGGAACAGCTCGTCGCCGCGCACCAGCACGAGGAGGAACGTCACCGCGGTGACCGCGCCGAGCGCGCCGGCGAGCAGGATCGCGAACCGGCGCGCGCTGTGGCGGTCGGGCAGCGTGGCCAGCGGGATCGTGAAGAGCGCGGCGTAGAGCAGCGCGCGGGCGCCGCCGGTGACGGCGGCGTCGGTCGACTCGCTCCACGCCGTCGAGAGCGCGGTCCAGCCGGCGAACGCCCACACTCCGGCGACCGCCACCAGCGCCGGCCCGCGCAGCGGGCGCATGGCCGAGAACGCGAGCAGCGCCAGCGCCACGACGCAGAGGGGCGCCCACGAGCGCACGGCGAAGCCGCCCTCGGAGGCGAGCGCGATCACCAGCAGCGCGAGCGCGACCGCGGAGGGGAGCAGCTCGAGGCCCGGGCGCCCTGTGACGGCGGGGCGGTGGTCTGCGGTGGGGGGTCGGCGAGCGTCGCCGAGTGTCGTGTCGCCCGTCGGTGCGAGAGGCAGGTGCGTCAAAGTACCGCCCTCGCGGATCTGCCTGCTCACCCACTACTACCCGCCCGAGCGGGGCGCCCCGCAGGTCCGGCTCGAGGCCCTGGCGCGCGAGCTGGCGGCGCGCGGCCACGAGCCCGTCGTGCACACGGGCTTCCCGAACTACCCCTCGGGCCGCATCGCCGCCCCGTACGCGAACCGGCCCGTGGCCCACGACCGCGACGCGAGCGGCATCCCCGTCGTGCGCAGCCTCGTCCTGCCCGCCCCCAACGCCGGCTTCACGCGGCGCATCCTCAACCACGCCGTCTTCGCGGGCTCCGCGCTGGCGACGGCGGGCCGGACCGGGCCGGTGGAGGTCGTCGTCGCCGAGACGCCGCCGCTGTTCACCGCGGCCGCGGCGGTCGGGTACGCCCGCCGCAAGCGGGCGCCGCTCGTCCTCAACGTCGCCGACCGCTGGCCGGCCAGCGCGGTCGCGCTCGGCGCCCTGGGCGACCGTCGCGCGATCGCCGCCGCCGAGCGCCTGGAGGCCTGGTGCTACCGGCACGCCGCGGCCGTCGTCGCCCCGACGCGGCGCCTCGCCGCGGCCCTCGCCGGCCACCCGGACACGCGGCGCGTCGTCCACGTCCCCCCGGCCGTCGACCTAGGGCGGTTCGCCGATCCTGGCGCTCCCGTCGCCGACGGGCCGCTGCACGTCGTCTACGCGGGCACCGTCGGGATGGCGCAGGCGGTCGAGACCCTCGTCGAGGCGGCGGCGCTGGCCGGGCCGGGCGTCGTGCGCGTCACCATCGCCGGGGAGGGGGCGGAGGCCGAGGGCGTGCGGCGCGCGATCGCGCGCAGCGGGGCGAGCAACGTGGAAGCGATCGGCCAGCGGCCGCCGGGGGAGATCCCCGCGCTCTACGCGTCGGCCGGCGCGGGCGCCGTGCTCCTGCACGACGCGCCGCTCTTCGAGGAGGCGCTGCCGACGAAGATCCTGGAGGTCATGGCCGCCGGGCGGCCGGTCGCGCTGGCCGCGCGCGGCGAGGCGGCCGAGCTGGTGGAGGAGGCGGGCTGCGGGCTCGTCGTCGCGCCGCGCGACGCGCCCGCCCTCGCCGAAGCGCTACGCCGCCTGGCGGCGGACCCGGAGCTGCGCGAGCGGCTCGGCGCGGCGGGAAGGCGGCACGTCGAGCGCCATCACACGCGTGGGGCCGCGGCGGGCGCCTGGGAGGAGCTGCTGCGCGACGTCGCGCGCTCGTAGCAGCGCGCCAGCACGCCCCGCTCGCGCTCCCACGTCAGTCCCCGCGCCGCGGCGACGGCCGCCGCGCGCGCGGCCCGGTTGCGCTCCGGCTCGGCCAGCGCGCGCAGCGCGGCGGCGACCGCGCGGAGGTCGTCGGGCGCGACCGCGATCCCCGCCCCGTCGCGCAGGTAGGACGCCATGACCGGCAGGTCGCTCGCCAGCACGGGCAGTCCCGCGACCAGGTACTCGAAGAGCTTGTTCGGCGCGACGAGGCGGTGGCTCAGGCACGTGGGCCGGAAGAGCGCCAGGCCGAACGCGGCGCCCTCGACCGTCGCGACGACGTCGGCGGGCGCCACCGGCGGGAGGACCTCCAGCCGGTCCTCGACGCCGGTCGACCGCGCGAGCGCGCGCAGCTCGGCGACGTACTCGGGCCGGCCAGAGCCGATCAGGCGCAGCCGCACCTCGCCGGCCTCGGGCAGCGCGGCGATCGCCTCCTCCAGCCCCCGGTTGCGCTGCAGGCCGCCGACGTAGACGGCGACGGCGGGCTCGCTCGCCGGGGCGGCGTGCGGGGCGGCGTCAGGCACGTTGAGGACGACCGCCGGGCGCGCGACGCGGTAGCGCCGCGCGAGGACGTCCGCGTAGCCCGGGCTCGCGACCACGACGCAGTGCGCCCAGCGGACGAACAGCGCCTCGCACAGCAGGAGCCACCAGCGCGGCTCCGGCCGCCCGCTGCGGTCGGCCCACAGCTCGTGCGAGTCGTAGACGACGGCGGCCCCGGTGAGCGCTCGTGCCGCCACGCCGATCCACATCGTGTTGTAGTCGTTGCACTGCACGAGGGCCGGCCGCTCGCGCAGCACGACGCCGATCCCGCGCCGGTAGAAGTCGAGCGTGCGCAGCCAGCGGTGCAGGCGCAGCAGCGGGCCGGGCGGCTCGGCCGGCGCGGCTCCCTCGCCGGTGCCGCCCACGCCGGAGGGCGCACGTCGTCGCCGCAGCAGCCGGCGGGCGACGGTGAACGGCGACACCGGGTCGAGCCGCCGCACCGCGATCCCCTCCTGCTCCTCGGCCGCGGCGCGCACCGTCGTCGACACGACGGCCACGACGAGCGGGTCGTAGCCCAGCCCGCGGAGCGTGTGCGCCGCCCGCAGCACGCGCGCGTCGTGGGTGAACGGGTTCCTGACGAACAGCACCGCGCGCACGGCGCGGGAAGCTACCGTCTGGCCGCCGGTGAGAATCACCATGCTCCTGCACAAGTCGGTGGTGCACGACTCGCGCGTGCGCCGCGAGGCCCGGGCGCTGGTGGAGGACAGGCACGCCGTCACCGTCCTCGAGCTGGCGCCGGTCGAGGACGAGCGGCTCGACGGCTTCGCGCGGCGCAGCGTCCTGCCGGCGCCGTGGGTCCGGCGCGCCCTGCCGTTCCAGCTCTACCGCCTGGTCTTCGCGGCCCGGTTCGTCCGCGCGCTCGCCGCCGAGCGACCGGACGTGATCCACGCCCACGACGCCGCGATGCTGCTGCCGGGGCTGCTCGGGCGCCGCCTCACGGGCGCGCTGCTCGTCTACGACAGCCACGAGCTGGCCACCGGCGTGCCGTACCGCGACCGCCGCTGGGCCGCGTTCGTCCGCGCGATCGAGCGCCTCGCGCTGCCGCGCTGCGCGGCGGTCATCACGGTCTCCGACGGGATCGCGGAGGCGCTGCGCGGCCGCTACGCGCTGCCGGCGACGCCCGCCGTGGTGCGCAACGTCGCCGACGTGCGCGCAGAGCCCCCGCCGCCCGCGGAAGGCGAAGCGATCGTCCTGCACCAGGGCTCGGCCGCCGACGGCCGCGGCGCCGACGTCCTCGTGCGGGCGATGGCCGGCGTGCCCGAGGCGCGCCTCGTCCTGCTCGGCGCGAGCGAGGCCGAGCGCGGACCGCTGCTGCGGCTCGCGCGCGAGTGCGGCGTGGAGGGCCGCGTCGAGGCGCTCCCCGCCCTGCCGGTCGAGGAGCTGCTGGCCTTCACCGCCCGCGCAGCCGTCGGCGTGACGCTGCTCCAGGACACCTGCGAGAACCACCGCCTCGCGTTGCCCAACAAGGCGTTCGAGTACCTGGCGGCCGGGGTCCCCGTGCTCGCCGCCGACCTCCCGGAGCTGCGGAGGCTCGTGCGCGGCGAGGGGATCGGGTGGACGGTCGATCCCGCCTCGCCCGACGCGGTCGCCGAGGGCCTGCGCCGGGCGCTGGCCGGGCGGGCCGACCCCGCGCTGCGCGAGCGCCTCGCCGGCGCGCGGCGCCGGCTGCGCTGGGACGTCGAGCGGGAGCGCCTGCTCGACGTCTACCGCGGCCTGGGCAGCCCCCTGGCCCGCACCTACGACGCCTACGCCGCCGACCCGGGGAAGCGGCGCGCCTGGGACGCCGCCAACCCCGGGAACGCCGCGATCCGGCAGGAGCTCCTCGAGCGGCTGTTGGAGGGAGCGGCCGGCGCGGAGGGTCTCTCGATCCTCGACGTGGGGTGCGGGTCGGGGTGGCTCCTGCGCGAGCTCGCGGCGCGCGGCGCGGAGGTCGTCGGCGTCGACGCCCTTCCCGACCGCGTCGAGCGGGCGCGGGCCGCGGTGCCCGCCGCTCGCGTCGAGCACGCCGACGCGGCCGCCCTGCCCTTCGCCGACGGGGCGTTCGACGTCGTCACGCTCGTCACCGTGCTCTCGTCGATCCCCGAGAGGGAGCGGCGGGTGGCCGTGCTGCGCGAGTGCGCGCGGGTCGTCGCGCCCGGCGGCGCCGTCCTCGTCTACGACACGCGGCGGGGGAACCCGCGCAACCGCGCGACGAGTCGCTTCGATCCGGCCGAGCTCGCGGAGGCGGGGCTGGCCGTCCGGTCCGACGCGCCGCTCACCGTGCTCCCTCCGCTGGCCCGCCGCCTCGGCCTCGCCGCCCCCCGCCTCTACCCGGTCCTGGCCCGCGTGCGGCCGCTGCTGACGCACGGGCTCACGGTCGCCGCCGCCCCATAGACTCTCGCCCGGTGCGGCTGGCCCATTTCGGCACCTTCGACGTCGAGAACTACGGCGACCTGCTGTTCCCGCTCGTCGTCGCGCGCCGGCTCGAGGGGCTGGCGACGGAGATCGTGCACGTCTCGCCGGTCGGCGGCCCGCCGGTGTGGGACGACTGCGTGGCCACCGTGGCCCCCTCCGGCCTCGATCCGGAGACGCTCGACGCGGTCCTCGTCGGCGGCGGCAACATCGTCCACGCCGGCCCGGCGGGCGTGCCCGACTACCGCGAGGACGGGCTGACGTGGCTGCTGGCCTACGCCGGCCTGTGGACCGAGCCGGCGCGGCTCGCCGCGCGCCACGGGATCCCCGTCGCGTGGAACGCGCCCGGCGTCCCGCAGCCGTTCTCGCCGCGCGTGGCCGAGGTCGTGCGCTGGGCGGCCGCGCAGAGCGCCCTGCTCACCGTCCGCGACCGCCACAGCCTGCGCCGCCTGCGCGACGCGGGCGTCGAGGAGCCCGTTGGCGTCGTGCCCGACACCGCCTTCGACGTCGCCGACCTCTTCACCGCCGCCGAGCTGGACGAGGCGTACGCCCGCGCCTTCGCCGACCGCGGCCGGGAGCGCCCGGACCGCGCCCTGGCCGTCCACGTCAACGAGCGCGACCTCGGCGACGACGCCGCCGCGACGGCCGGCGTCATCGACCGGCTGGCCGCCGACCTCGACGCCGTCCCGGTCCTCGTCGCGCTCGGCCGCTGCCACGGCGACGCCGCCGTGGCGCACGACGTCGCGTCGCGGCTCGAGGCAGACCACGTCGTCGTCGACCGGCTGACCAGCCTGCGCGAGGCGGTGGCGATCCTCGCCCGCAGCGACGCGTACGCCGGCTCGTCGCTGCACGGGCTCGTCACGGCGCTCGCCTTCGGCCGCCCCGCGGTCGCCGTGGCCCGCGAGCAGGACGAGGGCCGCGGGCACTTCTCCGGCCTCCTCCAGCCCTTCCGCCTCGAGGAGCGGCTGGTCGCCGACTGGGGCGCTACCACCCCGGACCTGCTGCGCCCGCACCGCGACGCCGCGGCGCTCGCCCGCGTGGCGCCGACCGCCCGCGCCGCCCTCGACGCCCACTGGGCCCGCGTGACCGAGGCCCTGCAGGCGCCGCGGCGCAAGCCCGCGAAGGACCCCGTGCCGCCGCCGGCGCTGCTGCTCGAGCACGCCGTCGACGGGCTCGCCGATCTCTTCGACCGCGAGCGCCGGCGCCATCACGCGGCTCGCGAGCGCGCCCGCCGCCACGAGGAGCGGGCCCGCGAGCTGGAGGCCGAGGCCGGCGACGCCGAGGTGCTGCGCAGCGAGCTGGCGACGCTCGCGGCCGAGACGACCCGGCGCGGCGCGGAGGTCGAGCGCCTCCAGAAGGCGATGGCCGCCCACGACGACGAGGTCGAGGCGCTCGAGCGGGGCCACCGGGAGCAGCTCGAGGCCCGGCTCGAGGCCGAGGCGGCGCTCACGAACGAGCGCGCCGCCCGCGCGGAGGCCGAGCGCACGCTGGCCGCGGCCGAGGCCGTCCGGGCCGACCTCGACCGGTCGCTGCGCGAGACCCGGGCCCAGCGCGCGGAGCTCGAGTGGACGCTGCGCGACACGGAGGCGGCGCGCGACGAGGCGGTCGCCCGCGTGGCGGCCGCTGAGGAGACGCTGCGCAACGCGCGCGAGGAGGGCAGCGCGCACCGGCTGCGGGCACGCGAGCTCGAGAGCGCGGTGGCGCTGGGCGAGCGACGCCTCGCCGACGCCGAGGCCCGTGTCGCCGCCCTGGCCCGCGCCCGCCAGGAGCTGGGGGACCGCGAGCTCGTGATCGAGCGGGCGAAGGGCGCCGTCGTCGGGCTCGAGGACGCGGCGCAGCGCGTGGCCGGCTCGCGCGCCTGGCGCTTCGGCCACGGCGTCATGCGGACGCTGCGCGTCCTCACCTTCCGTCCGCCGAAGGGCCTGGGCGCCGCCGAGCTGCTCACCCGGCGCGCGCGCGAGGCCTCCGAGGCGCTGAGCCTGGCCCCGGTGGGCGCGCCGCCGCCACCGCCGCCGGTCGACGCCGGCGCCCCGGAGACGGCGCCTTCGCGGGACGCTCTCGCCGTGATCGGCGAGCTGGGCGGCGACGCCGCGCTCGCCCCGCCGCGCGACGCCGCCGGCGTGCTGCGCGCCGCCCCCGCCGACGACCCCGAGTCCGTCGACGTC
Organism: Solirubrobacteraceae bacterium; assembly: GCA_036388715.1. Classification (GTDB taxonomy): domain Bacteria; phylum Actinomycetota; class Thermoleophilia; order Solirubrobacterales; family Solirubrobacteraceae; genus CADCVT01. The sequence continues at coordinate 6,968 of DASVRH010000387.1, forward strand.
GTGGTGTGCGTGCACGACGCGCCCGACGACGTCCACCGCTGCTTCGACGCGCTGCTCGAGCGCACCGGCAGGCCGTTCCGGCTGATCGTCGTCGACGACGGCAGCGACGAGGAGACGGCGACCTATCTGGACCGCTTCGTCGACGCCAACCCGGCGGTGGAGCTGCGCCGCAACGCGGACCCGCCGCACGGCTACACGATCGCCGCGAACATCGGCCTGCGCGCCTCCACCGCCGCGTACGTCGTCCTCCTCAACAGCGACACGGTGGTCACCCGCGGCTGGCTCGACGAGCTCGTCGCCGTCGGCCGCGCCGACGAGTCGGTCGGGATCATCGGCCCGCTCTCGAACGCCGCGACGCACCAGTCCGTGCCGCTCGTGCGCGAGAACGGCGAGTGGTTCGTCAACCCGGTTCCGGAGTGGCTGACCGAGGACGGCATCGCGCTCGTGCTGCGCCACCTGCCCGGCAGCCGCGACGTCGCCGTCCCGTTCCTCAACGGCTTCTGCTACTGCGTGCGCCGGCGGACGATCGACGCCGTCGGCCTCTTCGACGAGGACACGTTCGGGGCCGGCTACTCGGAGGAGAACGACTACAGCCGCCGCGCGGCCGAGGCCGGGTTCGGCCTGCGCGTGGCCACGCGCGCCTACGTCTTCCACGCGAAGTCGCGGTCCTACGGCCACGCCGGCCGCCGTGAGCTGGCCAAGCGCCACTACGCGACGTTCCTGTCGCGCTACGGCGAGGACGCGATCCGCGGGCTGGTCGCCGAGATCGAGGGCGACACGTCGCTCGCCGCCGTCCGCGCGCGGGTCGCCGAGGCACTCGAGGATCCGGTGCGCACGGTCGGGCGGCTGCCGAAGCTGAGTGTCGCCTACGTGCTGCCGGGCCTCTCGCGCGGAGGGTCCGGCGGGACCCACTCGATCTACCAGGAGGCCGACGCGCTGCGGTCGCTCGGCATCGAGGCCCGGGTGCTCGTCCCGTCGGCGTCCTACAAGAACGCCGAGTGGGCGTACCCAGCGGCCGGCGACCTCTTCGCCACCTACGACGACGAGGCCGGCCTCGCGCGGCGCGTCGACGGCCATGACGTGGTCGTCGCGACGCACTTCAAGTCCGTGCCCGCCGTCGCGCGGCTGGCGGCCGAGCGGCCGTCCGTCATCACGGCCTACTACGTGCAGGACTACGAGCCGCTGTTCCAGCCCCCGGGGTCGGACGCGGCGATCGACGCCGAGCGCTCCTACGGGCTCATCCCCGGCGCGGTGCTGTTCGCGAAGACCGACTGGCTGCGCGCGACCGTCTCCGGGCGGACCGGCGTGCCGGTCGCCAAGGTCGTGCCGAGCCTCGACCACGAGATCTTCAACCCGGACGGCCGGCGCGCCGGGCGCGGCCCCGTGCACGTCGTGGCGATGGTCCGCCCGCGCACCCCGCGGCGCGCGCCGCAGGAGACCTTCCAGGTCCTGGCCCGGCTCGCGGCCGAGCACGGCGACCGCGTCCGCGTCACGACGTTCGGCTGCGACGACGGCGAGGTCCAGCCGCCACCCGGGGTCGCGCACGCCGGGCTGCTCAGCCGCCCCCAGGTCGCGAACCTGCTGCGCGACGCCGACGTCTTCCTCGACTGCTCCTGGTACCAGGCCTTCGGCCGCACCGGGCTCGAGGCGATGGCCTGCGGCGCGACCGCGGTGCTGCCGCGGATCGGCGGCGTGCGCGAGTTCGCGCGCGACGGCGTCAACTGCCTGCTGGCCGACACATGGGACCTCGACGCGACGTACGCGACCGTCGCGACCCTGGTGGAGCAGCCCGAGCTGCTGCGCCGTCTCCAGGAGCAGGCCCTCGCCACCCCGGCCCGGTTCACGCCGACGCGCGCGGCGCTCTCCGCGTACGCCCTCTTCTGCCACGAGCACGACCGCCGCGCCGCGCGGGCCGCGGACGGAGCTGAGGCCGCGCCGCGCACGCGGTGACGAGGAGGACGGAGCGCGAGCCGGCCCCCGGCGTCGCCGCCGGCGTGGTCCTCTCGCGCCACGTCGCCGCGTACGGCTTCGCCAACGTGCTCAGCGCCTGCCTGGCGCTGGTCAACGCGATCGTCCTCACGCGGCTGCTCGAGCCGGGCGAGTACGGGACGGTCGGCCTCGCGATGGTGAGCGCGTCGTTCGTCACGCTCGCTCTCAACGCCCCGATCGCCTCGGCCGCCTTCGCGCGCTCGTTCGGCGGCACCGACGAGGGCGACGACGACGAGGAGGTGCGGGGCGTCAAGAAGCTCTCGGGCGAGGAGGCGCGCCGCTCGTTCGGCTCGGCGCTGAGCGCGACGGCCGGGGCGGGCCTCGCGCTCGCGGTGCTCGTCGGCGCCGGCGCGCTGCTCGCGTTCGGGACGCGCGAGCTGACCGCCGTCGTCGCGCTCGCCACGGTGTCGGGCGCGCTCGGGTCGCTGTGGCGGCTGCTCAGCACGGTGCCCCGGCTGCGCCGCCGGCCGCGGCTCTACGTCGGTCTCTCGACGCTGCGCCCTCTGCTCGTGCTCGGCGCGAGCGTGATCCTGGTGACCTCGGGCGCGGGCGCCCTCGGCGCCGTGGCGGGGGTGGCGATCGGCTCGCTCGGCGCGGTGGCCGTGGCGGGCCTCGTCAGCCGCGACGTCTTCACGCGCGCCTTCGACGGCGGCGAGGTGCGCTGGATGATGCGCAAGTCGCGCCGCTACTTCCCGCTGATCGCCGGGTTCTGGCTGATCCTCAGCGCCGACCTCTACCTCGTCGCCGCGTTCGCGTCCGCGGCCCAGGTGGGCGAGTACCGCCTGGCGAGCCGGCTCGGCGCGGTCGCCGCCTACGGCGCCTCGGCCGTCACGTCGGCTTGGAACCCGCTCGAGAACAGCAGCGCCTTCCGCGCCGCCGACAAGGTGCACGGGCGCGACGTCGTCCGCGGCCAGCTCCTCTTCTTCTTCCTGCTCTTCGTCCTCTTC
>DASVRH010000388.1:0-2201 GCA_036388715.1 Solirubrobacteraceae bacterium
GGCCGGAGCGGCGATACCGACGCTCGGCCTCTCCCAGAGCGGGCGCGGCGGCAAGCCGGACCTCGTCCTGAGCTCCGCGGCCGAGCCGCCCGACTTCGAGCGGGCCGGCGGGCAGTTCCGCGTCTACCTCACCGTCGTCAACCAGGGCCGCAAGCGGGCCAAGAGCAGCCGCGCGCGCCTCTTCCTCTCGACCGACGCCACGCCCGGGACCGGCGACGTCGCCCTTGCGACGACCCGCGTCGCCGCCGTCGCGCGCCGCCGGCAGCGCACGCGGCAGGTCACCGCCGTCATCCCCGCGAACACGCCGCCGGCGCTCTACCACCTCATCGTCTGCGCCGACGTGACGAACGCCGTCAAGGAGTCCAAGGAGGGCAACAACTGCCACGTCTCGGGCCAGCAGATCGGCGTCGACACCGTAGTCGGCGTGCGCGGCGCGCCCGGTCCCGACGGCCCGCCCGGCGAGACGGGCCCGGCCGGCGACAAGGGCCAGGGCTTCGGCCTGATCGAGATCCCGCGTACCGAGCTCACCATCGGCGAGCCGAACGTCGATGACGAGGAGGCCGGCCAGGATCCGCCCGCCGAGGTCGGCGACGGCGTGCCGGACGAGGGCAGCACCGTCCAGAAGGACCTGATCACGGTCGGCCCGATCACGCTGCGCGCGATGTGCGTGAAGGACGCCAACCAGTTCAAGAGCGACGAGAACACGATCCGGACCGACGGCAAGATCCTCGTCATCCACGACGAGGGCACGGTCGCGTTCCGCGGGACCAACGGCGTCCGCGGCGACATCCCGCCCATCAGCGAGGCGGTCCCGGGGGCCGACGGGCGCAACGGCGGCGACGGCAAGCGGCAGATCGTCGCGGTGGAGGGCGCCTCGGACGGGACCGACCGGCGGTTCCGCTCGGCAGCCGGCGGGTTCCTCGTCCACTCCGGCGGGACGCACATCAGCCTGCACGGCCTCTACGCGGCGATCGGCACCGCCGGCGGCGACGCCGACAAGTGCACGTTCGGCGGCCTCATCCGGGTGGTGACCCCGTGAGGATCCGCGTCGGCATCGCCGTCCTGCTCGCCGCCGTCCTCGTGACGACGCCGGTCGTCGGCCAGAAGAAGCGCCAGCGGCCCAACCTGGTGATCGCCTCGATGGTCGAGCCGCCCGACACCGTCGTGCCCGGCACCGGGTTCGTCTCCTCGTTCACCGTCTCCAACGAGGGGCCCGGCACGGCGCGGCGCAGGACGAAGGTCCGCGCCTACCTGTCGACCACGGGCGTGGGCCTGCGCGGCGAGCACCTCCTCGCCGGGAGCCGGCGCGTCCCGAGGCTCCGCGCCGGCGCGCAGAACACGGCCCGCGCGACGTTCACCGTCCCCGCCCAGGTCCCCGTCGGCACGTACTACCTCGTCATCTGCGCGGACGACACGCGGCGCGTCAAGGAGACGAGCGAGCGCAACAACTGCATCTCCTCGGGGCAGCGGCTGTCCGTCGCGTCCTCGCCCCAGCCGCCGACCGTCGGGCCGCCCGGCGCCGCCGGCCCGCCGGGGGCGAAGGGAGCGACCGGGCCCACCGGCGACACGATCGACCCCGCGCCGCTGCGCCTGCCGCGCGTCGAGCTCGCGCCGGCCGACGCGGCCACCGACGAGGAGGACGTGCTGGAAGTCGGCCCCTTCGAGTTCCGCTACGAGTGTCAGAACGCGACCGGCACCGACCCCGACTTCGCGCGCATCATCGTCTTCTCCGACGACCAGGAGCTCACGACGCAGGGCGCCCGCGAGGAGGAGGCCGACGCGCAGGTCAACGTCCCCACCGGCACCGAGGTCGTCCTCCTGCACGCCGAGCGCCAGTCGGACACGAGCCCCACGCCCGACGACCCCGAGACCCCGAACACCGACGAGTCGAACGACTCGACGACGCTGCGCGGCTTCGTGGCCGGACGGGTGCTGGTGGCGGCCGCGGACGGGACGCAGGCCGTGGTCGAGGGGTGGGCGGGCATCGACTCGAACGGCGTCGGTGAGCCGGGTGCCGGCAACGACGACGAGTGCGTCTTCGGCGGAAGGGTGATCCTGCCGTGAGGGAGCGCTTCGGCCGCCGGCTGACCCTCGTCCTCGCCGCGCTCGTGGCGGTCGGCATCGTCGTGCCGACGATCGCGCTGACGCAGAGCCGCGCGAAGCGCGCCGACCTCGTCGTCAGCGCGGCGTCCGAGCCGCGG
>DASVRH010000389.1:0-4705 GCA_036388715.1 Solirubrobacteraceae bacterium
GGCGCCACCGCCACCCTCGTCCTCGCCGGCTTCGGCGCGCTGTTCGCGGTCGCGGGCACGGGGCACGACCTCCGCACCCGCGCCGGGTCCACGAGCGCACGTGCGATCGCCCTGCTGGTGCTGAACGCCTTCGTCCTCGCCGGCCCGGGCTGGGTCGTCGTCGACGAGCACGGCGGCACCGACGCGGCGAACGTCTGGCTCGCGTGCGTCGCGGGAGCACACCTCGCCGGCGGCCTCGCTCTGCTGCGCGCGGCGCGCGCGTCGCGCACGCTCGTCGTCGCCGCCCTCGCGATCGGCGTGATCGCCGCCGACGCTGCCCTGATCCAGGTGCTCGACGACCTGCCGCTCGTCCTCGTGTGGAGCGCGGCGGTCGCCGGCTTCGCCGCGGTGGCGCGGCTCGCGAAGGGCTCCGCGCCGGCGGAGAGGCTCGCGGCGGGCGGCGCCGGGCGACTCGCCGACGCCGCGCTCGGGACGGCCGTCGCCGGGCACCTCGCGCTCGCCGTCGCGCACGTGCTCCTCTTCGAGGCCCCGCCCGAGGCGATCGCCGCGGGCGAGGGAACGGGCGGCGCCGGCGTCGCGGCGATCGCCGCAGCCTGCGTCGCCGCGGCCGCGCTGCTCGCGGCGCGGCCGGCCTGGCGCGACCCGCTCGCCGCGACCGCCCTCGCGGCCGCGATGTACCTCGCGGCCATCCTGCTCGACGGCGTCCCGCTCGTCGTCTGCCTCGCGGCGGGGGCGGCGTTCCTCGCGGAGGCGGCCTGCCGCGCGAGGGGCGCGGCGGGCGAGGAGTCGCGGCCGGCGGCCGCGGCGCCGCTTCGCGGCCCGGAGGGGCCGGCCGAGGGGCCGGCCGCGGCGAGGGGCGCGGCGGGCGAGGGGTCGGCGCCGGCGCGCGGCGCTTCTTGGCCCGACCACCCGCTCGACGTCCGCGCCGCGGCGGCGGCAGCGGTGGTCCTCGGCGCCGCGCTCGCCCACGCGCTGAGCCTCGAGGCGCCTCCGCGCGCGCTGATCGACGGACTGGGCGACCTCGGCGCCGCGGCCGTCGCCCTCGGCGCGACCGCCTGCGCGGCGTGGGCGGTCGTCCGCGCCGCCCGGTGGCCGGCGCCGGCCGTCGCGGTCGTGCCGCTCTACCTCGCGTCGGTGACGATCGTGACCGTCGCGGGCGCCGACGACGACGCGCAGATGCTGCTCTCCGCGCTATGGGCGTCGGTGGGCGTCGTCGCGCTGATCGCCGGGCTGGTCCGCGACCATCCGACGCTCCGCACGGCGGCGCTCGCGCTCATCGCGGCCGCGCTCACGAAGGTCTTCCTCTACGACCTCGCGACGCTCACCGCGCTCGCGCGCGTGGCGTCGTTCCTCGCCCTTGGCCTGCTTCTCCTCGGCGGGGCGTTCGCGTGGCAGCGGATCCGCCCGCCGGACTCCGGCGCGCGACCCGAGGCACACGGCTAACGTCCCCGCTCGTGCGCCGCCTCGCGCTGCTCGCCGTCCCGCTCGTCGCCCTGCTCGCGGCCCCTCACGCCGCGAGCGCGGGGACGCTCACCGCGGGCGCCGGGCGCGCCGACGCGACGCCGCCGACGGGCTACTTCGGGATGGGCTACGTGCGCGGGGACATGATCCTGCGGGGCCAGCACACGCGGCTGTTCTTCCGCGCGCTCGTGCTCGAGCGCGACGGGCGCAAGCTCGCGCTGGTGTCGGCCGACCTCGGGTCGATCGCGGGCGGGATGGTGGTCGAGGCGGCCGAGCGCCTGAAGGACCGCGGCTTCAGCGAGGGCAACATCGTCGTGTCCGCCAGCCACACGCACTCCGCGCCCACGGGCTACTTCAACTTCAGCACCTACAACACCGTCTTCATGACCGCGGAGACGCCGACCGACCAGAACGTCGCCGGCGAGCGCGACCCGCAGCTCTACGCGTTCATGGTCCGTCAGCTCACCGAGGCGATCCGCCGCGCCGACGACGACCGCGCGCCGGCCGCCGCGGCGTGGTCCTCGCGCCAGCTACCGGGGGTGACGAAGAACCGCTCGATCGAGGCGCACCTGCACAACCACGGGATCGTCCGCGCGCTCGGCGAGGGGCGGGCGGAGGAGGACCCGCTCGGCGTCATCCACACGATCGACCCCGACGTGCACGTGCTGCGCGTCGACAAGGTCCGCGGCCGGCGGCGGATCCCGATCGGGATGTGGTCGACCTTCGCCAACCACGGCACGGTCAACCCGCACACGTTCACCGTCTACAACGCCGACCACCACGGCAGCGCGACGCGCGTCGCGGAGCAGCGCATGCGCCGCCTCGGGCGGGTACCGCGCGGCCAGGAGGTCGTCAACGCGTTCGGCAACGGCGACGAGGGCGACATGTCGTCGGCGCTCGACCGCCGCGGCCCGGCGTGGGCGGACGAGGTCGGGCGACGCGAGGCCGACGCGATGGTCGACGCGTGGCGCGAGGCCGGCCGCTCCCTCTCCCGCGAGCCGGCGCTCGACGTGCGCTGGACGCGCGTGTGCTTCTGCGGGCAGGAGACCGAGGGCGGCGAGGTCGACGACGAGGCGGTCGTCGGGCTGCCACTGTTCACCGGCTCGGAGGAGGGGCGCGGCCCCCTGCACGACAAGACCGGCGTGCCGTTCGAGGACCGGCGCTCGCCCGCGCCCGACCCGCACCAGGGCTACAAGGTCCAGGTCGTCCGCGGCACCGACGTGCCGCAGGCCGTCCCTCTGCTCGTCGCCCGCATCGGCGACCGCGTGATGGGCAGCATCCCCGGCGAGATGACGATCGGCATGGGGCAGCGCGTCAAGGAGGCCCTGCTCGCCGCGTTCCCCGACGGCAGCGTGAAGGCCCCGGTCATCTCCGGCCTCGCGAACGAGTTCCTGCAGTACTTCGTCACGCCGGAGGAGTACGACCGCCAGCACTACGAGGGCGGCTCGCAGCTGTTCGGGCGCCTGGCGGCGAACCTCCTCAAGGTGTCGCTCGCCGACCTGGCGAAGCGGCTGGCGGCGGGCGAGCCGGCGCCGGAGCCGTACCCGTTCGACGCGCGCAACGGCGTGGCCGCCGACGCGCCCGCGTTCGACCAGGGCGCCGACGCCGCGCGCGAGCTCGAGCGCCCGTCGCCGAGCGTTCGCCACCTGGCCCGCGCGCGCTTCGGCTGGCAGGGCGGGCCCCGGGGGCTCGACCGCCCGCTCGACACCGCGTTCGTCACGGTCGAGCGCGAGGTGCGCGGGCGCTGGCGCCGCCACACCGACGACCTCGGGCTCCAGATCATCTGGCGCGTCGACGACGAGGGCCGCTACACGGCCGACTGGGAGGTCCCGCTCGACGCCCCCCGCGGCCGCTACCGCTTCCACGTCACCGCCAACCGCTACGAGCTGGTCGGCGAGGCGTTCGACGTCGTCGCGACGAACACGCTGCGCGTCGCGGTCGAGGACGGCCGCGTGCGGCTGCTCTACCCCGCGCCCGAGCCCGGCGTCGACTTCACGTGGCGCCCCGAGGCCGCGCGTCGCCTCGCCGTGCGCTTCGACGTCGGCGGCCGCGTCGTGCGCCGGTCGGGATTCGGCTCCGTCCCCATCCCGCCCGGCGCCACCCGCATCCGCGACGGCTTCGCGCGCGACGCGTGGAACAACACCGCGGCCGGCGAGGTGCCGCTGCGGTGACCCCTTCCTAGATCGTCAGGACGTGAAGTGGGTACGACCGGGTTGACACTTCGAGGGAGGAACTGCGTGGCCGACGACGAGCAGACCGAGGACCGCCAGGAAGGCCAGAGCGGCGAGGGTGCGCCGGGCGCCGCGGAGCGCGCGCGAGAGAAGGAAGAGGCCTGGGAGAAGGCCAGCGAGACCATCCGCGAGATGGAGGAGAAGGACGAGCCTCCGACCGACCTCAAGGAGTGGCCCGACGACGAGGCCAAGTACATCACCTACGGCGGTGGCGAGGGCGACCACGGCTACGACGAGGGCCCCGAGAAGAAGCTCGGCCCGTCGAGCCTTGAGCGCCACGAGGACGGCTCGATCACCATCGAGGGTGAGGAGGTCGACAACCCCGACGACTACAAGGCCGACCCGGTCCAGGCGGCGGTCGACACGCCGACGCCCGACGACAAGGAGTCGCCGGAGGAGGCGGAGCGCTCCGAGGGCTCCGACTCAGACGACGACTCAGACGACGACGGGTCCCGCGAGTAGGCGGCCGATCGCCGCGGCGTCCATCGGGCGCGCGAAAAGATAGCCCTGCGCGTGACGGCAGCCGAGCCGCGAGAGCCGCTCGGCCTGCTCGCGCGTCTCCACGCCCTCGGCCACCGAGTCGAGGCCGAGCGCGTGCGCCATCTGCACGATGCCGGCCACGATCAGGCCGCTGGTCTCGCTGCCCGCCTCCATCTCGCCGACGAACGAGCGGTCGACCTTCAGGCCGCTGATCGGGAAGTGGCGCAGGTGGCTGAGCGACGACCAGCCGGTGCCGAAGTCGTCGAGCACGAGGCCGACGCCGACGCGCTTGAGCTCGCGCAGCACCGCGGGCGCGACGGCGCCGCGCTCCATCAGCGACGTCTCGGTGATCTCGAGCACGAGCGCCTCGGCGGGCAGTCCCGTCGCCTCGAGCGTGTCGGCGACCACGCCGGGCAGCGTCGGGTCGATGACCTGGCGCGGCGAGAGGTTGACGTGCAGGGTGATCGGCCGCAGCGCGCGCCACCGCGCCGCGTGCGCGCACGCGTCGCGCAGCACCCACGCGCCGATCGCGC
>DASVRH010000390.1:0-1523 GCA_036388715.1 Solirubrobacteraceae bacterium
CGTCCTGATCGTGCTCGCGCCGCTCACCCGCTCCACGCGCGGCCTCGTCGACGCGCGGATGCTGAAGCTGCTGCCCGACGACGCGCTCGTGGTCAACGCGGGCCGCGGCGCGGTGATCGACACCGACGCGCTGGTCGCCGAGGTCAAGGCGAAGCGGCTGCGCGCGGCGCTCGACGTCGTCGAGCCCGAGCCGCTGCCCGGCGATCACCCGCTGTGGAAGCTGCGCGGCGCGCTGATCAGCCCGCACGTCTCCGGCGACTCGGAGCGCGCCGAGGAGGCCGCCGCGCGGCTGATGGGCGAGCAGCTGCGCCGGCTGGCGTGGGGCGCGCCGCTCATGAACGTCGTCGAGCGCGGCGGCTGAGCCAGACGATCAGCCCGACCAGCGCGAAGATCTGCGCGGGGGTGAGCGTCAGGAACTTCAGCGCCGCGAACGTGCCGGCGAGGAACGGGAACGGCTGGTCGCCGTCCTGCCCGATCGTGAGCAGGAGGTTCGCGTTCTCGATCGCGTCGCACACGGCGCCGATGAGCGGGAACGTCGCGAGGAAGCGCCACCTCTCCCACCCGAGCGCGTCGCACACCGCCGCGACGGCGAGGCTGAAGAACGCCGCGTACGCGACGAGGAAGGCGTAGTCGATCCAGAGCGAGAGCTTCGCGTCGGCGCGGCCGTCGCTGCCCCACTCGGCGAGCGTCTCCCTCGCGTTCTCGGAGGTGAACTCGACCTCGAACGGGACGATGCCCGGGCCGCCGGTGTCCTTGATCCGCTCGTCGATGACGCCGAGGACGAGGAAGAGCGCGAGGGTGAGGAGGCCGGAGATCCAGAGGGCGCGTCGCATGGAGGTATCGTCGCCCGCCGAGTGGACGACTACACGCGACTTCGTCACGCAACCGCGCACCTCGACGCGCCGTTCGCGGTGGTCGACCTCGACGCGTTCGACGCCAACGCGGCGGACCTGGTGCGGCGCGCGGGCGGCAAACCGATCCGCGTCGCGAGCAAGTCCGTCCGCTGCCGCTCGCTGCTCGCCGACGTGCTCGCCCGCGACGGCTTCGGAGGCGTGATGTCGTTCATGCTGCCCGAGGCGCTGTGGCTGCACGGGCACGGCTTCGAGGACCTCCTCGTCGCCTACCCGACCACCGACCGCGCCGCGCTGCGGCAGCTGCGCGCGGATCCAGCGGCGGCGGCGCAGGTGACGCTGATGGTCGACGACCCCGCCCACCTCGACCTCGTCGAGGCCGCCGCGCCGGAGGGCGCGCCGGTCCGCGTCTGTGTCGACCTCGACACGTCGTGGCGGCCACTGGGCGGGCGGGTGCGCATCGGCGCGCGCCGCTCGCCGCTGCGCACGCCCGCGCAGGCGGCAGCGTTCGCGCGGCACGTCGCGGCGCGCCCGGGGTTCCGGCTCGCCGGGCTGATGGCCTACGAGGGGCAGATCGCGGGCGTCGGCGACGCCCCGCCGGGCAAGCCCCTCATGGCGCGCGCGATCCGCGGCATGCAGCGGCTCTCCGCGCGCGAGCTCGCGCGCCGCCGC
>DASVRH010000391.1:0-11346 GCA_036388715.1 Solirubrobacteraceae bacterium
CGCGGCTCACGAGGGCGTCGCGGCCGCGGGCTCGGCGGCCGGGGCGTCCGCGGGGGCGGCCTTGTCGGCGCCCTCGAGGTGACGGCCGGTCTTCTCGACGAAGACGTCGTCGAGCGTGGGCTGCACGAGGTCGAGCGAGGCGACCGTGAAGCCGGCGTCGTCGAGGGCGCGGACGACCGGCGCGATGTCGCGCGCGCCGCCCTCCAGCGAGATCGTCAGGTGGCAGCCCTCCGACGCCGGGCGGTGGTCGCCGAAGCGGGCGAGGACCTCCTTCGCGCGCTCGAGGTCGGCCGCGCCGTCGTGGTCGGTCAGCGTGACGTCGAGGTGCGGGTCGCCGACCTGGGCCTTCAACGCGGCCGGCGTGCCCTCGGCGACGATCGTCCCCGAGCTGATGATCCCGACGCGGTCGGCGAGCTGGTCGGCCTCCTCGAGGTACTGGGTGGTGAGGAAGACGGTCGTGCCCTCGTCGCGCAGGCGGCGGACCTCCTCCCACAGCGTCAGGCGGCTCACGGGGTCGAGGCCCGTCGTGGGCTCGTCGAGGAAGAGGACGTCTGGGCTGTGGATGAGCGCCATCGCGAGGTCGAGGCGGCGGCGCATGCCGCCCGAGTAGGTGTGGACGCGGCGGTCCTTGGCCTCGCTGAGGCCGACGCGGCGGATCAGGTCGTCGGCGCGGCCGCGGACGTCCGCGGGCGCGATGCCGTGCAACGTGGCCTGCAGCTCCATCAGCTCGCGACCGGTCATGAGCTGGTCGAGCGCCGCCTCCTGGAGGGCCACGCCGATGCGCTTGCGGACCTCGTGGGGCTCGCGGGCCACGTCGAAGCCCGCGACGCGCGCGACGCCGCCGGTGGGGCGCAGAAGGGTGACGAGCATGCGCACGGTGGTCGTCTTGCCCGCCCCGTTGGGGCCGAGGAAGCCGTAGACCTCTCCCGGCTCGACGACGAGGTCGATGCCGTCGACGGCCTTGACGCCGCCCTTGAACTGGCGCTCGAGCTGCTCGACTTCGATCGCGTGGGGCACGACGGTTGAGACTACAGACGTTTGCGCGTGCAACTGTGACGGGGCTCGCAGGCGCAACTCCGACCGACCGATCGTGTTCGATTCCCCCTGTATGACCAAGTCAGGGATCAGCCTGGCCGCCGTCGCGATCTGCGCGCTGTTCGCGCTCGCGATGCCCGGCGCTGCCTCCGCGCGGATCGTCGAGGTCGGGGCGCTCGCCGCCGAGACCGAGCTGCCCGCGCCGAGCTGCCCCGCGCGGCCGTGCTTCGCCGTCAGCAGGACGACCGGCTACCAGGCCAAGGTGGGCACGAACCGCGGGCTCATGAAGATCCCGAACGACGGGCGCATCGTCGCCTGGACGATCCGGCTCTCCAAGCCGGGGCGCTCGCAGGTCTCGTTCTTCAACCGCCGCCTCGGGGGCGAGGCGTCCGCGGGCATCTCGCTGCTCAAGCCGGGCAAGCGCCTGTTCGGCCGCGTCATGGCGCAGTCGCCGATCGTCGAGCTCCAGCCGTTCTTCGGCCAGACGGTCCAGTTCCCGCTCGAGACCTCGCTACCCGCGAAGAAGGGCCAGCTGCTCGCGCTGAACGTCCCGACGTGGGCGCCCGCGCTCGCGACCGGCCTCGGCGGCGACACCTCCTGGCGCGCCTCCCGGCCCGCCGGCGAGTGCGACGACACCGAGACCCAGACCGCCCAGGGCGAGATCCGCGACCTCGCCCAGTACCGCTGCCTCTACCAGCGCGTGCGGCTGACGTACACGGCGACGCTCGTCACCGAGCCGAAGCCGAACCGCCGCGCCCGCGACGACAACTAGCCCGCGCGCCGCTCCGCCGGAGATTCGTGGACGTCTGGCGTCCTATAGGGCCGTTAACCGTCCAAAGACTGCGCGGCCCTCGGTTTGTGGACGGTTAGCGGCGCTAGAGCCGACTAGACGTCCACGGACATCGCCGAGAGGCGCCCGTGGACGGAAACGGGGCCTCCCCTGCCACGGCGGCCGGCGAGAGGCGCGAAAGGAGCCTCAGCAGGCGCCGGGGTTCTCAGCGCAGAAGTCGCTGGTGCCGCCGGCCTCGGCGCCGCCCGTGTCCTCCTGGGGCGCGGGGGCGGTGGGCTCCGCGGCTCCGCCGGTGTCGTCCGGCGTGGGCGCGGGGGCCGAGGGGGTGGGGGTGGCCGGCGCCGGGGTGGCCGTGCCGCCCGTCGCGTCCGGCGTCGCGCCGCCGGTGTCGCTCGTCGAGGTGTCGTCGCCCGTGTCGTCGGTCGACGTGGTCGACGTCTCGTCGTCGCCCGAGTCCGACGCCTCTCCGGCGGGCGCGCTCGGGACGGTCAGGTCAGGCGTCGTCGACGGCGTGGCGACCTCGAGGTCGTCTCCGCCGCCGCAGCCGGCCGCCACGAGGGCGAGGACGGCGAGGGCGGCGAGGAGAGAGGTCCTCATGGTGCGCGCGGGGGTCAGGCCCGCGAGGCCACGGGCGCCATGCGGCGACCGCACGTCGGGCAGTCGTTCAGGTCCTTCTGTGCGAGCTGGTCGCACCAGTTGCAGAAGCGCAGAAATTCGACCGCCCACGGCAGGTTGCTCTTCGACGGGGCCAGGGGGATCACCTTCCCGACGACCTCGAGCTCCTCGCCCGTGTCGCGGTCGACGTAGATGCGGCCCGGCTCGGCCTCCATGATGATCTCGCGCCCGGTCGAGGGCGTGCGAAAGCGGTAGCGCTGCACGGCCGGGAAGGGTAACGGTCAGCGCAGACTGGAGGCGATCCGGCGGCGCGCGGGCTGCTCGACGTCGAGGTCCGCGGCGTCCTCGAGCTCGATCTTGCCGGAGGAGACGCCGTCCGACAGCGCGGCGATCACGTCGGGGTCGAACTGGTGCCCCGCCTCGATCTTCACCCGCTCGAAGGCGACGCTGACGGGGAGCGGCCCGCGGTAGGGCCGCGCGGCGGTCATCGCCTCGAGCGCGTCGCAGACGCTGAAGATCCTCGCCGCCAGGGGGATCTCGTCGGCCGCCAGGCCGTCCGGGTACCCGCGGCCGTCCCAGCGCTCGTGGTGGTAGAGCACGACGTCGGTGACGACCGGGCCCATCCCGAGCGGGCGTACGACGCGCGCGCCGGTCTGCGGATGGCGGCGCATGACCTCCCACTCGTCCTCGGTCAACGCGCCGGGCTTCATCAGGATCTTCTCGGGAACGCCGATCTTCCCCACATCGTGCAGCAGGCACCCGAACAGGAAGTCGTCGCCCTCGCAGTAGGCCGGCTCCACCTCCCGCGCGAGCTGCGTGGCGAGCCGCGAGACCGCGCGGAGGTGCCGCGACGTCACGGTGTCCTTGGCCTCGACGGCCGCCGCGAGCGACTCGATGACCGCGCGGTTGCGGCGGCGCGACTCGGCGTGCATCGTCGCGTAGAGGTCGATCACGGGGCGCACGACGTCGACGTCGATCAGCCCGCGCCCCGCGGCGGCGGCGCAGAGCGTGGCCTGCAGCTCGTCGTCGCCCAGCCGGGTCTGCACGATCGACTTCGCGCCGGCGTCGAGGATCGTGCGCACGACGGCGGGATCGGTGTCGTCGTGGATCACGACGGAGGGGACGCCCGGCCAGCCCGCGTCGAGCAGCGCGACGCCGGCGGCGGCCTGGTCGACGTCCATCTCCGCGGCGTCGAGGACGGCCACGGAAGGGGCGGGCTCGTCGGAGAAGGCAGCGTCGGCGGCGGAGGCCATCCGGCCGACCGCGTCGAACCCTCCCTCGCGCGATACGCCGGCGACTCGCGCGAAGCGACTCGCGTCCGTGCCGACGAAGATCACGTGGTTCCCGCTCACGTTCTCTCCCATCCGTCCATGAAAAAGCCTACAGGCACATCCAAATCCCGACTGTCGGCGATGCCCGGCCTTTTCGCTGCAATCCCATGAAAACCTTGATCTTCCACGGCTACCTGCTGGCCGGTACGGGCTCCAACGTCTACAACGCGCAACTCTCGCGGGCATTCGTCCGCGCGGGTCACGAAGTTCACCTCCTGAGCCAGGAGCGGGCCCCCGAGCGGCTCGGGTTCGTGGACGCCCACGGGGATTGGGACAGCGGCGGGACGCTGAAGTTGCGGACCGCACAAGATCCCGTGCGCTGCACCGCCTACCGGCCGGACCTCGGCGGCCTGCTGCCGGTCTACGTCCTCGACCGCTACGACGGCGTGGAGGCGAAGACGTTCCTGGAGTGCACGGACGACGAGATCGAGGAGTACGTGGAGCGCAACGTCGCCGCCGTGCGCGAGGTCGCCGAGCGCGTGCGGCCGGATCTCGCGCTGGCCAACCACCTCGTGATGGGCCCGGCGATCCTCGCCCGGGCGCTCGGCGACGACGTCCCGTACGCCGTGAAGATCCACGGCAGCGCGCTCGAGTACGTCGTCAAGCGCGACCCCGAGCGGTTCCTGCCGTGGGCGCGCGAGGGTCTCGCGCGGGCGCGCACCGTGCTCGTCGGCTCGCGCCACACGGCCGAGTCGCTGTGGGCGGCGATGGACGACGAGGAGCTGCCGGCCCGCACGCGGCTCGGGCCGCCCGGCGTCGACGTCGAGGCGTTCTCGCCCGCGCCGCCGGCCGAGGCGAAGCGCCGCCTCGCCGGGCTCGCGCAACGGCTCCAGGACGCCGAGCCCGAGCCCGCCGCCGAGGGCTCGTCGTTCGCGCGCGACACCGCTGCCGCGGGCCACGAGCTGGCGAGGCTCGACCCCGAACGCGAGAAGCTCGTCGTCTTCGTCGGGAAGCTCATCGTCTCCAAGGGCGTCGACCTGCTCGCCGCCGCGTGGCCGCTCGTGCTCGAGCGGGTGCCGGACGCGACGCTCGTCGTCGTCGGCTTCGGCGCCTACCGGGAGGGATTCGAGCGCCTCCTGCGCGCGCTGGAGGAGGGGAACGGTGCGGCGCTGCGCGAGCTGGCCGAGGAGGGGCGCGCGGCGGAGGGCGGGCCGAGGGCCCCGCTGCGGCACCTCCTCGCCCATCTCGACCGCACGGCGGGAGAGACCGCGTCCCCTGGAGGGGGCGCCGTGGGGGGGGCCGCGGCGGGGGCCGGCGCGGAGGGCGGTCGCCGCGACCTCCGCGTCCGCCTCATCGGCCGCCTCGACCACGAGGAGCTCCACGACCTCCTCCCGGCCTGCGACGCCCAGGTCGTGCCGAGCACGTTCCCCGAGGCCTTCGGGATGGTGGCCGCCGAGGGCGCGGCCTGCGGGCTGCTGCCCATCAGCGCCGCGCACTCCGGCCTCGCGGAGGTCACGGCGCAGCTCGCCGAGGCCGTCCCGCCCGAGGCCGCGCCCTGGCTCTCCTTCGGCGTCGACGACGACGCGGTCCCCGCCCTCGCCGACCGGATCGCGAGCTGGCTCGAGGCGCCCGAGGACCTGCGCCGCCGCACCCGCGAGGCCCTCGTCGCCATCGCGCGCGAGCGCTTCTCGTGGGACGGCGTCGCCCGCGACGCGATCGCGGCCGCCGAGGGACGGCTCGGCGACCTCCGCCCACCGCGCGGTTGATCCCCGCCCTCATATACATTGCGCGCCGTGCGTCTGCGTGACGTCATCGCCGTGCTCGCCGGAGGGGGCGCCCTGGCCTTCGCCGGAGGCTGCTCGCTGAGCGAGCAGGAGCCCGATCTGGTCGCCGGCAAGAAGCAGTTCGTCGAGAAGTGCGGCGCCTGCCACACGCTGTCGCGCGCCGACACGCGCGGCACCCAGGGTCCGAACCTCGACGAGGCGTTCGCCCAGGGCCTCGCCTCGGGGATGGACCGCGACGGCGTCCAGGGCGCAGTGCACGAGCAGATCCTCAACCCGGCGAAGCTCGCGAAGGACAACAAGGTCTACATGCCGCCCAAGCTCGTCGAGGGCAAGGACGCGATCAACGTCGCGGCCTACGTCGCCGAGGTCGTCTCCAAGCCGGGCAAGGACACCGGGCTGCTGGCCGAGGCGGTCAAGGCCCCCGGCGGCGGCGAGCCTGCCGTGGCCAAGGGAGGCGTCCTCGAGATCCCGGCGACGGCGCAGCTCGCCTACGCGACGAACGCGGCCAGCGCGCCGCCTGGCGCGCTGACCATCCGCTCGCCCAATCCCTCCTCGACCCCGCACAACATCGCGCTCGAGGGCCCCGGCGTCTCGGACGCCGTCGGCGACGTCGTCCAGGGCGGCGGCACGTCGGAGATCAAGGCGACGGTCAAGAAGGGCAGCTACACCTTCTTCTGCACCGTCGAGGGCCACCGCGAGGGTGGCATGGAAGGCAAGCTCACCATCAAGTAACGGATGCGTTCAGGGTTCCTTGACCTGAGCGCCGCGAGAGCGTAGGTTCGCGCAGCCTTCCGAAGCTTTGCCGCCCCATGGAGGGGGCAGGGACATGCATTCACGCGCTCTTTCGGCCGTCCTCGTCGCGCTGGTCGCGACGCTGGCCGCCTCCCCATCGGCGTTCGGCGACGCGCTCGCCGAGGACGCCCTCACCGTCGCCCGGCAGAAGGGCGGCTCCGTGGCCGCCGTCGAGCGGCGTCTTCGCACGCAGGACGCCGGGGGCGGCGTCGGCGGCGAGGCACAGCGGCGCTGGCCGCAGACGTACGCCGGCAGCTGGCGCGAGGACGACGGGACGCTCGTCGCGGCGTTCACGCGCGACGCGGCGCGCAGCGCGGCGGCTCTCGGCCGCGGCGTGCGGGGCGTCGTCGCGACGCGGTCGATGGCCGAGCTCGAGCGCCGCCGCGACCGGATGGTCGACGACCGCGAGCTCGCGAAGGACGGCTTCCTGTTCCTGCCCGGGGCCGCCGGCGGCCGGTACGACCTCGAGATCGACGAGCGTGGCAATCGCCTGGTCGTCACGCTCGAGGACGGCTCGCCGGGGGCGGCGGCAGCGTTCCGCGCCCGGTACGGCGACGACGTGCTCGTCCGGTCGGGGCCGCTCGCGGCGCCCGACTGCTCGCGGGCGGACTGCCGGTACGGGCTCCGGTCGGGCCTCTCGCTGAACGGCGCGTACTGCAGCTCGGCCTTCACGGTGAAGCGCTGGGACAACGGCAACCGCAACCTGCTCTCCGCCGCGCACTGCGAGGGGACCAACCGCTACCACGGCGGGCAGAAGTACGGCGACGTCCAGGTGCAGCAGCTGGCGGGCCGCGTCGACGCCGAGCGGCACAGCACGCACGAGAACGGGTTCTACGCCGAGCCGTGGATCTACGTCGATGCCGAGTTCAAGCATCGGGAGGTCCACACCCGCGGCGACTACGAGGGTCTCACCGTCGGCGACCTCCTCTGCAAGTCGGGCGTGACCACGGACCGGACCTGCGGCGAGGTGCTCGGGAAGCACTTCTCGCCCGGCTACATCACGGGCGGCTTCGACTTCGTCAAGACGTCCTACTGCGCCGACGGCGGCGACAGCGGCGGCGGCGTGTACGCCGGCAACAAGGCGATAGGCGTGCACTCCGGCGGCACGGACGGACCGTGCTCGCAAGCGGGCGACTTCTCGATCTTCGGCCACGTCGAGTACGTCCAGCAGGCGCTGCAGGCGACGGTGGTGGTCGCCGGGTCCTAGCCGGCGACCTCTCTGGCGGGCCTGGACGTCAGGCCCGCCAGAGCCCGGCGTAGGCGCTGAGCGCCGGCTGGCCGCCGAGGTGGGCGTACAGGACCGTCGACCCGCGCTCCACCTCGCCCGTGCTCACGAGGTCGATCAGCCCGGCCATCGACTTCCCCTCGTAGACGGGGTCGGTGATCATCCCCTCGAGGCGACCGGCGGTGTGGATCGCGTCGAGCGTCGTCTCGTCGGGGATGCCGTAGACGCCCGCGTGGTAGCGGTCGTCGAGGACGATCTCGTCGTCGCGCAGCTCGCGGACCCCGAGCAGCTTCGCCGTCGCCCGGGCGATCCGCGCGACCTGCTCGTGCGTCTCCTCCGGTCGCGCGCTGCCGTCGATGCCGATGACCCGACGCTCGCGGTCCTGCGCGGCGAACCCGGCGATCATCCCCGCCTGCGTGCTGCCGGTGACCGAGCAGACCACGATCGTGTCGAAGAAGACGTCGAGCTCGCGCTCCTGCTCGGCGACCTCGCGCGCCCAGCCCGCGAAGCCCAGCCCGCCCAGCTCGTGGTCCGAGCCGCCGGCGGGGATCGCGTACGGCGTGCCGCCGGCGTCGCGGATGTCGGCGATCGCCTGCTCCCAGCTCTCCTTGAACCCGATCCCGAACTCGGAGCGCACGAGCCGCACGTCGGCGCCCATGATCCGGCTGAGCTGGATGTTGCCGACGCGGTCGTAGACGACGTCGGGCCACTCGACCCAGCTCTCCTGCACGAGGACGGCCTTCATGCCCGTCCGCGCCGCCGCGGCCGCCACCTGGCGCGTGTGGTTGGACTGCACGCCGCCGATCGACACGAGCGTGTCGCAGCCCTTCGCGCGTGCGTCGGCGACGAGGTACTCGAGCTTGCGCGTCTTGTTGCCGCCGTAGGCCAGCCCGCTGTTGCAGTCGTCGCGCTTGGCCCACAGCCGCGCCCCGCCGCAGTGCTCGGTCAGCCGGTCGAGGCGGTGGACGGGGGAGGGGCCGAAGAGGAACGGCTCGCGGGGGAAGCGGTCGAGGTCCATGCGCGCACGCTAGACGCTCCGCGAACGCTCGCGGAACGGCGCCCCTTCAGCCTTGCCGGCATGAAGACTCTGCAGACCGAGCTGCTCACGATCGAGTCACCCGACGGCACCCTCCTCGGCGTCGAGCGCGTGGGCTCCGGCCCGCCGCTGCTCGCCGTCCACGGCGGGATCGGGGACCGGTCGCGCTGGAACGTGCTCAAGGAGCGCGTCGCCGACCGCTTCACGCTGCACCTGCTCGACCGCCGCGGCCGCGGCGACAGCACCCGCGAGTCCGCCGAGCCCTACGCCCTCGACCGCGAGGTCGACGACGCCCTCGCGGTGATCGACGCGATCGGCGAGCCGGTGCTCTACCTCGGCCACTCCTACGGCGCGCTGATCGGGATGGAGGCGCTCACGCGCACCGACAAGGTCTCGCGCGCCCTGCTCTACGAGCCGCCGTTCGACACGCCCGGCCACGTGATGATCGCGGCCGAGACGCTCGACGCGATCGAGGCGCGCATCGAGGCGGGCGACCGCGAGGGCGGGCTGGACATCTTCTACCGCGAGGTCCTGGGCACCGACTCGACGCCGTTCAAGGCGCTGCCGATGTGGCCCACCCGCATCGCGATCGCGCACACGATCGTGCGCGAGGGGCGGATCGGGCTGACGTACCGCTGCGACCCGGCCCGGCTCGGCGAGATCGAGGCGCGCGTGCGGATCCTGCTCGGCACGGAGTCGCCGCCGCCGTTCCGCGCCGCGGCGGTCGCGGCCGCCGCGGCGATCCCCAGGAGCGAGGTTGTGCTGCTGCACGGCCAGGGCCACACGATGATCGACGTCGACCCCGACGGCTTCGTCGCCGAGGTCGACGCCTTCCTCGGCTCAGAGGGCTGAGCGGAGGGTGTCGCGCAGCGCCTCGTACGAGTCGTAGCGCGGCGCCCACCCCAGCTCGGCCTTCGCCTTCGACGCGTCCATGATCGCCGGGTGGCTCAGCGCCTCGAGCCACTCGGCGGCGGGCGGCACGAACGGCGGGGTCGGGACCTTCGACGCGACGCGCGCCGCGGCGCGGAGCGGCCCGCCCGGCACCGGCAGCGGCGTGAGGTTCAGCTCGCGGGCGAGGTCGGCGCCGGTCAGCACGCCGTCGCCGGTGATGTTGTAGGCGCCGGGCGGGCCGGCGCCGACGTTGCACTGCACGTAGGCGCTGCCCACGTCCTCCTCGTGGATGAACTGGACCTGGAGCGTGGGCGCCAGCGTCGGCAGCGGCACGGGCAGGGCGAGCACGGCGCCGAGCAGCCCCTTGCCGATCGCCTCGAAGGGCCCGGGGATGTCCTTGCCGCCGACCGTGTGCGGCCCGAGCACGACGGGCGGGCGCAGCAGGTAGAGCTTCAGCTCCGGATGTTCCGCGGCCTCCTTGCCGAGGAGCTCCTCCAGCTCGGCCTTCTCCTGCGCGTAGAAGAGGCGGCTCGCGGGGCGCGTCGGCCAGTCCTCGGTGAGCGGCACCGGGTTGTCGCGGTGGAAGCCGTAGGCGGCGACCGACGACGCGTAGACGAAGCGGTCGGCCCCCGCCGCGGCCGCGGCGCGGAACGTGTTGAGCGTCCCGTCGACGTTGATGGCCCGCGTCGTCTCGCGCGGCGCGTTGCCGGTGATCATGAACGCGAGGTGGACGACGACGTCGGCGTCGCGGAACGCCTCCTCGAGCGCGTCCTGGTCGCGGACGTCGCCCTGGCGGTACTCCATCTTCGTCCAGCCGTGCTCGGCCGGGTCGAAGGGCCGCCGGGCGATCCCGACGATCTTGCCGATGCGGTCGTCGGCCTGGAG
Source organism: Solirubrobacteraceae bacterium (assembly GCA_036388715.1). Taxonomy (GTDB): domain Bacteria; phylum Actinomycetota; class Thermoleophilia; order Solirubrobacterales; family Solirubrobacteraceae; genus CADCVT01. Next base: position 10,325 of record DASVRH010000391.1, read on the forward strand.
GAGGGGGACCAGCCCGAACCCGAAGGTCCCGGTCGGGCCCGTGACGGCGACGGTGAGCTTGCGCGGCTTCTTCTTGGCCTGGGGCTTCTTCTTGGGCTGGGACTTCTTCTTGGGCTGCGGCACGTCCGGCCTCTACCCACCGCCTTGACATTCCTCGCGCTCCGCGTGATACTGAACCAGATGGTTCAGTATCCACAGCTCGACCGGTCGTTCGCCGCGTTGGCCGACCCGACGCGCCGGGAGGTCCTCCGGCGCCTCGGCCGTGGCAGCGCGACGATCAGCGACCTGGCCGAGCCGTTCGGGATCTCGCTCACCGGCATGAAGAAGCACGTCCGGGTGCTCGAGGAGGCCGGGCTCGTCACGACCGAGAAGGTCGGGCGGGCGCGGCAGTGCAGCCTCGGTCCGCGCCGCCTCGACGACGTGCAGGCCTGGATGGACGAGTACCGCCGGATGCTGAACGAGCGCCTCGACCGGTTCGGGGAGCTGCTCGAACGTACGAAGGAGGATCCGCAGTGACCAGCCATACCCTCACGACCCCCGGCGAGCGCGAGATCCGCGTCGAGCGCGAGTTCGACGCCCCGCGCGACCGCGTCTTCGCCACCTACCTCGACCCGCAGCTGATCCCCGAGTGGTGGGGCCCGCACGGCACGACGACGATCGTCGACCGCATGGACGTCCGCCCCGGCGGCGGCTGGCGCTTCGTCTCGCGCGATGCCGACGGCGGCGAGACCGCGTTCCGCGGCGACTACCGCGAGATCGTCGTGAACGAGAAGATCGTCCAGACCTTCGAGTGGGAGGGCATGCCCGGCCACATCTCGATCGAGACAGCCGTCTTCGAGGACCTCGGCGACCGGACCCGGGTCGTCACGACCTCCGTGTTCGACACGCGCGAGGACCGCGACGGCATGATCGCCTCGGGGATGGAGAAGGGCATGGCCGAGACGTACGAGCGCCTCGACGCGGTGCTCGCCCGCGTCGCCGCCCGATGAGTTCGCGGGCCGGCGGCAGTCTGAACGACATGA
>DASVRH010000392.1:0-3841 GCA_036388715.1 Solirubrobacteraceae bacterium
GCGTAGCTCTCGCCGAAGCCGAACGCCACGCACGCGGCGGTGAGCAGCGCGAGGCCGCCGAGCATCGTCGCCCGCGGGCCGGCGTGGGCGGCCACGAGTCCCGCGGGCAGCGCCAGCAGCAGCGTCCCCGCCGCATACGCCCCGGCCAGCACGCCGGCCTCGCCCTTCGTGAGGTCGAGCAGGTCGCTGTAGTACGGCAGCAGCGGCGTGATCGCCGAGTAGAACGCGACGTCCACGAGGACGACGGCGCTGACGAGGACGAGGAGGCGACGGAGCACCGACCCACCGTAGGACCTCCGCGCCCGGCGACGTGCGAACTTGCCGCCCATGGACTTCGAGACGCTGCAGTACGAGGTCGCCGACGGCGTCCTGACCCTCACGCTCGACCGGCCGGACCGGATGAACGCGTTCACCGACACGATGCGCGGCGAGCTCATCGAGGCGTTCGACGCCTCGGACGCCGACGACGACGTGCGGGCGGTGATCGTGACCGGGGCCGGCCGGGCCTTCTGCGCCGGCGCCGACCTCGGCGGCGGCGGCTCGACGTTCGACTGGCGCGAGCGCGAGCGCGAGACGCTCGACGACGGCACGCCCCGCGACGGCGGCGGCCAGGTGACGCTGCGCATCTTCGAGTCGCTCAAGCCCGTCATCGCCGCGATCAACGGGCCCGCCGTGGGGGTCGGCATCACGATGACGCTCCCGATGGACGTCCGGCTCGCGGTCTCCGGCGCGAAGATCGGCTTCGTGTTCGCGCGCCGCGGCATCGTGCCGGAGGCGTGCTCGAGCTGGTTCCTCCCGCGACTCGTGGGGATCGGCCAGGCGCTCGAGTGGGTCGAGACGGGGCGCGTGTTCACCGCCGAGGAGGCGCACGCGGGCGGCCTCGTGCGCAGCGTCCACGCGCCCGAGGACCTGCTCGGCGCCGCGAACGCGCTCGCCCGCGAGATCGCCGACAACACCGCGCCGGTGTCCGTCGCGCTGGCCCGGCGGCTGCTGTGGTCGATGCTCGGCGCGCGGCACCCGGAGGAGGCCCACCGGGCCGACTCGCGTGCCATGTTCGCCCGCGGCCAGTCGGCGGACGCGCGCGAGGGCGTGACCGCCTTCCTCGAGAAGCGCCCGGCCGTGTTCCCCGATCGCGTGAGCGACGGGTTGTCCGGCAACCCCTGAGCGAACTACAGCTTTATGTGCGGGCTCCGAATACGGGGTGGATACGCGCCATGTCGGTCATTTCCCGGACCCGCCTCGTGGCGGCCGCGCTCGCGGCCGGCTTCGCGCTGGGCGCGCTCGGGGCCCTGCCCGCCCCCGCGCTGGCCGACGACCCGGTGTTCGACAGGGCCTTCGGCGCGGGCCCGGCCGACCTCTGCTTCACCAACTGCCGCACCGGCAGCAACGGCACCGCGGCCGGCCAGCTGAGCTTCCCCTACGGCGTGGCGGTCAGCGGCGGCGAGGTCTACGTCGCCGACCAGAACAACCACCGCATCAGCGTCTACGGCACGGACGGGACCTTCGCGCGCGCGTTCGGCAAGAACGTGAACATGGGCGCGGGCAACCCCGACCTCTGCAGCGCCGCCACCACATGCCGGTCCGGCGCGGCCGGCGGCGCGGCCGGCCAGCTCAGCAGCCCGTACTCCGTGGCCGTCAGCAACGGCGAGGTCTACGTGGCCGACGCCTCGAACAACCGCGTGAGCGTCTTCAGCACCGGCGGCGTCTTCATGCGCGCGTTCGGCAAGGCCGTGAACCTCGGCGCCGGCAACCCCGACGTCTGCACGAACGTCACCGCCTGCCGCGCGGGCACCGGCGGGGCGGCGACCGGCCAGCTCAGCTTCCCCTTGGGCGTCGCGGTCGGCGGCGGCGAGGTCTACGTCGCGGACTCCTCGAACAGCCGCATCAGCGTCTTCGGCACCGACGGCGTCTACGCGCGCTCCTTCGGCGCGAACGGGAGCGCGGCCGGCCAGCTCAGCTTCCCGTTCAGCGTCGCCGTCAGCGCCGGGTCGGTGTACGTCGCCGACAAGAACAACCATCGCGTCAGCGAGTTCGCGACCGACGGGTCGTTCGTCAAGGCGTTCGGCAAGGGCGTCAACCCCAGCGTCGGCAACCCCGACGTCTGCACGACGCTCACGACGTGCCGGACGGGCACGATGGGCGGCGCGGCGGGCCAGCTGCGCAACCCGCTGGGCGTCGCGGCCGCGGGAGGCGAGGTCTACGTCGCCGACGGCAACCACCGCGTCAACGTCTTCGGCGCCGACGGCAGCTTCGCGCGCGCCTTCGGCGGCAGCGTCAACGCCGGCGCGGGCACGCCCGACCTCTGCACCACCTCCACCGGCTGTCAGATCGGCGCGTCGACCGGCGCTGCCGGCCAGCTGAACAACCCGGCCGGGGTCGCCGTGAGCGGCACCGAGGTCTTCGTCGCCGACACGTCGGACTTCCGCGTAGGGGTCTACTCCACCGCAGGGGCGTTCGCGCGCGCCTTCGGCAAGAGCGTGTGGGGCGCGTCGCCGTTCGTCTGCACCACCGCGACGGGCTGCGGGGCGGGCGCCGCGGGCGGCGCGGCCGCGCAGCTCAACCTCCCCTACGGCGTCGCGGTCGCCGGCGGCGAGGTCTACGTCGCCGACCAGGGCAATCACCGCGTCAGCGTGTACGCGACCAACGGGACCTTCCTGCGCGCCTTCGGCAAGAGCGTCAACGCCGGCGCCGGCAACCCCGACGCCTGCACCGCGGCGACGCTGTGTCGCTCCGGCGCGAGCGGCTCGGCCGCCGGGCAGCTCGCCGCGCCCGCCGCGGTCGTCGTGGCCGGCGGCGAGGTCTACGTGGCCGACCAGAACAACCAGCGCATCAGCGTCTTCGCGACCGACGGGACGTTCTCGCGCGCCTTCGGCAAGGGCGTCAACCTCGCCGCCACCGGCAACCCCGACGTGTGCACGGCGGCGACCGGCTGCAAGTCGGGCACCCTGGGCGGCGCGGCCGGGCAGCTCGACAACCCGGTGGGCGTGGCCGCGGCGAGCGGCGAGCTCTTCGTCAGCGACCAGGGCAACCGCCGCGTCAGCGTCTTCGCCACCGACGGCACGTTCGCCCGCGCCTTCGGCAAGGGCGTCAATCCGGCCACCGGCAACCCCGACGTCTGCACGGCGGCGACGACGTGCCGCTTCGCCACGGTGGGCGCGGCGGCCGGCCAGCTCAACGGCCCCTACGGCATCGCGGTGAGCGGCGGCGAGGTCTACGTCGCCGACTACCTCAACAACCGCATCAGCGTCTTCAGCACGGCGGGCACGTTCGCGCGGGCGTTCGGCAAGAGCGTCAACGCGGGCTCCGGGGCGCCGGACGTCTGCACGACGGCCACGACCTGCCGCGTCGGCACGCAGGGCGGCGGCTCCGGCCAGCTCGGCTTCCCGTTCGGCGTCGCCGTCGGCAACGGCGCGGTCTACGTGTCCGAGCGCTTCAACGGGCGGATCAGCGTGCTCGGCACCGACGGCGTCTTCGCGCGGGCCTTCGGCAAGCTGGTCAACGCGGGCACGGGCGCCCCGGACGTCTGCACGACCAACTGCCGCGCCGCCGCCCAGGGCGACACGGCGGGGCAGTTCACCGAGCCCGTCGGGCTCGCGGTCGCGGGCACCGACATCTACGTCGCCGACCGCCTCATCCACCGTGTCAGCCTCTTCCGCGTGCCGCGGACGGAGATCAGCGCCGACCCCGTCACGCTCGCGTTCGGCCCGCGCGACATCGACGACGGCGCGACCGCGACGCAGATCTCGACGATCACCAACACCGGGACCGAGCCGGTGAGCCTGGCCGCCCTCACGCTCACGGGCGACACGACGCAGTTCGCGCGCCTGACGGGCGTCGCCGG
>DASVRH010000393.1:0-24374 GCA_036388715.1 Solirubrobacteraceae bacterium
TTTCCTACAGAACGAAGCTCGCCCGGGTGGTTCGGGTCGTCGAGCGACGGGTTCGGATGTCCGAGGACGAAGCCGATGAGCTGATGACACTCGCGATCCTGCGTCATCGGCAGCTGCCCCGCGGCTGATCGACCGGCGCCCGTCGCCCCCGCAGGCGCGCCAGCGCTCTGGACAAATGTTCGACCTGGAACGCGGAATGTGCTCGGTTTCTGCCGCTACGGTGCGCAGCTCTCTAGCGAAGGGGATCTGTTGTTCAGCGTCGCGTTCCAGATCGGTCGACATCTTCGGAGCTATGGCTCCGCCACCGCCGCGATCGCGGCCATGGTGCTCAGCTGCGGCAGCGGCGAGGTGTTCGCGGCGCCTGTTGCTGGCCCCCAGCCGGCCGATGAGCGGGTCGAGGCGGAACAAAAGCGCGACCGTGCAGCGCGCGCCGACACGGCAACGACCGAGGAGCGCGATCGGCGACTGGCTTCGCGCCGCGCCTTCCGTGGTCTGAGCGCGAGCGAGGCCCTAGAGCTCGCGAAGGCGCGTCACCCCGAGTTCGCGTTGCTTCCGGCTTGGCGCGCCTTCGCGACGCCAGTGGGGCACTCCCTCCTTGGGTACGAGAACGACTTCGCGGCTCGCATCGGTGCCCCTGACGGCACCGGGGGCGAATTGGTCGTCGCGAACGTCCCGCTGCGGGCCGTCAATGACGCGGGTCAGAAGCGGCCGGTTGATCTCTCGCTTCAGCGCGAGGGTGATGCCTTCCAGGCGGCAAACCCGCTGGCGGGCATCCGGCTCAGCACTGATCTCGATGACGGGCTAAGGCTGAGCGACATCGGGCTCGTGGTACGCCCGACGATTTCCGCCCAGCACGAGCCGACCGTCTCCGGCGACACCCTCTTCTACCCGAACGCGCTCACTGACTCGGACGTGCTGGTGAGGCCGCGGGTCGACGGGTTCTCGTTCCATACGCAGCTGCGCTCTGAGGAGAGCCCGGAGCAACTGGCTTTCGCGCTCGACGCTCCCGCCGACGTGTCGTTCCAAGAGGCGCGTGCCGAAGGCGTCATCGAAGTCCGACGGGGCGCGGAGCTGGTGGCCACGATCACCGCGCCCGTCGCCACTGACGCGGACGGTCGTCCCGTCGATCTCGACTGGGGGCTTGACGGCGCGCGCCTTGAGATCTCGGTGCCCCACCGCGGACGCGACTACGCCTACCCCCTGCTCGTTGATCCCAACGTCGTCGAGTCCTTCGAATGGCAGCGCTATGGCGCGAACAACGGATACGGAAACTTCGCCGGCTGGAACTACACCGGTCAGGGAAACTTCTCCGGGATCTCGTGGCAGGGCAACTCGAGCTGGCTGGGCAGCGGGCTCTACATCCGGCCCAATGGCACGAGCTACTTGTTCAACGTCGGTCAGCACGGCAAGTGGGTCTGGCGCGCGCCAGGATTCGCCCGGCTGACTCAGGTCGAGTGGAATCTCGTAGACCACCGGCCCGAGAAGACCGAGATGGAGCTCGGCGTCATCCGGCATCCCGTCGACGAGAGCGCCGGGCCGAGCTGGTACTCGTCACCGGCGACGAACAATCCCGACCGCCGCAGCGGCGCCGTCTACGACGAGTACTTCAAGAACTGCGCGGATACGTGCGCATCGAATGATGGGAACCCCGGAGACGAAGCTCAATTCAGCGTCGTCGCCCGCGAGGTCTCGGGCTATCGGTCGAACTTCGCCGCTCAGGTCGGAGTCGTCTACCTGCACCTGCGCGATGTCGACTTCCCCTCGATCGGCTCGGACCTACCCGACGGATGGGTCGATTGGCCGAGCACGAAGCAACTGCCCGTCTGGGCAGTCGACTCGAGTACGGGGATCTCTGAAGTTCGTCTGACCAGCGGGAGCTGGGCCGCCACGGTCGATCCGGATACGTACGGCCGGTGCCAGCGCACCTACCTCTGCCCGCGAGCCCACGGCACCGATAGCCGCCTCGCCGTAGGCACACTTCCCGACGGCATCAACACCATCAACATGGTCGCGAAAGATCCGACCGACAACGCGCGCAAGAGCGTGGACCTTGTTCGGCTTACCGGCCAGGGCCTACGTGGTCACTACCACGACAACAGCGACTTCACGACCTCGAAGGCAATTCGTCTCGATCCGCAGATCGACTTCAACTGGGGAACTACCACACCGTCGGGTAGCCAGCTCACCAGCGGCGATCACTTCAGCGTTCGCTGGACCGGCTACATCGACGCCCCCACAAGCGGCACCTACAAGTTCGAAACATCGACCGACGATGGCGTCCGGCTCTGGGTCGAGGACCTCAACAACCCACTGATCAACGACTGGCGTCAACGCAACGCGAGTCGAACCGGAAGCGTCTGGCTCTCCGCAGGGAAGCACGCAATTGTCATGGAATACCTCGAGGCGTCCGGCAGTGCCGTGGCGAAGCTGCGGTGGAAGCTCCCGTCTGCCGCCGCAGCAGATCCATACGTGGCGGTGCCTGCCGAGCGCCTCTCGCCCCCGGCCGGGTGGCAGCTCAAGCTAGATCGTGAGCCGCCCGAGGTTTCGTTGGGTGGTCCGCTCTATCAGTTGAAGGACTCGCCGCTTACAGCTGACGCCTGGGACCTGGAGATCAATGCCTTTGACGGCGACGAGGACGGGGGACCACAGGGCCGCCGCTCGGGAGTCCGTTCGATCGTGGTGAGTACGCGCAAAGCGGGCGATGCAGGGTTCACGGTGGTCGCTTCGTCCGAGCAGGCCTGTCCGGAAGACAGCTGCGATGCGGAGCTTGACTGGCGCCTGCTGCGTAGTGAGTATGGCGTTGGCACTCACGACATCAAGGTGGACGTGACTGACTGGGTCAACCACACCTGGACGGAAACTTTCGCCGTCACTGTCAGCCAGACGCGTGACCAACCTCCTCCAGACGACGAGAGCCCGAACGACTCGAGCTCCAACGTGCAACGGCAGGGAATAGGTGGATGCCCGCTCGATGCCGAAAACTACAAGGCCTCGCACGTGACTAGCGTCGTAGACGGCGTCAGGTCTCCCTCGGGTTATCAGACAACGATCCGCTACGAGAATGGCAGCTATCTCGTGATTCATTGCGACCCCACCCTCGCACTGATCAAGGCTCAACATGTTGGCCACGTCCCGACGCCTGACGGGACCTACCTTCTGGTGTGGAGCGAGATGGTGCCGACCCCCGGCGAAGTCGGGACGAAGCTTACAACCACGGCTACATACCCGCTGCCAGACGATGAGAAGTGGGTCCCGTTGTGGCCTAGCGAGAAGACGGCGGCGCTGAGCCTTGTCCTTCCTCCCACGCCCCTGCCCTGATCGAAGGAATCAGAATGCTCCTGAGAATCGTCATGAGCACGGCCGTAGCGCTGTGCACGCTATCCAGCATGACGTCCGACAGCCTCGCGGCTCGCGTGAAGGCTCAGCCCGGACCTACCGCGTGCAGCACGGGACGTGACAAGGACTATCTGGACCACACCTGGTTCAACACGCGCATGGAATTCTACGTCATCCGAAGCAGCCTCCCGTCTCAGGCGAATACGACTAGAAAGGAGAATCGCTTCATCCAGCGCGTTCGCGACGCCGCTACTCGCTGGGACTTTGGCTCGAACTGGTGTGACAAAGACCTCTTCGGCGGGTTCAACCAGGAGTACAAAGGTGACGGCGGCTACTCGGCGGCTGATCACCGTGACGAGAAGAGCACCGTCGACTTTGTCGATGGGACAAAGTGCTTCGAGATAACCGCGTATGGCTGCGCAACAACGAGAAGTGATGACGACGAGGTGTTCAACACCAAAGCTGGCAAGATGGAGCAGGCGATCGAGTCGGATATCCGTATGCAGAAGTTCTACGACTATTACGCCGGCAGAGACGTCTACCAGCCCGGTAAGGGCCAGCCGTGCAAGTACAGCCTGACGAATCTCATCATGCACGAGATGGGGCACGCGGTGGGGCTTGATGACCTCTATGACAACGATCCCGAGAGCGAGACCCCCGAGAAAAACCGCGATCAGGTGATGGGTGGCGGCGCCGGACGCTGCGATATCGGCAGGCATCACTATCTGGGCCGCGCCGATTACATCATGCTGCGTGACCTCTATACACTTAAGTAATGCGGGTTCATGCCTTAGCTCTTACGGCTTCGGCAATCGCGGCCGCTCTTGCTGGGTGCGGCGGCAGCTCGCCGCAAGGCACCCCGTCCGGAGACAACACAACGACGACTGTCGAGTGCAACGACTCCGTGGTCACTTGGCGCGGGCAGGCCTACGGCGCTTACGACGCCATCTCCGCACGGGCTGAGGGATCGCTCGGCAACGCGCGTCGCGCTGACTGCACGGCAAGAGAAAATTCTGGCGCTCCTGCCCCCCTCACGGACGTTCCAATCAGTCGAGTGCGGGGAGTTCCACCGGCGGTAGCGATCGCGGTAAGCGGCGACGATTCGGTGTACATCGCCGAGGGTTACCTGCTCCCGTTACGATCCCACCCGCTCCACGGACGCGTCTACGGGCGCACCGATCGGCCGCCAAGACCGTCGCCGCGTTGCCGCGACACGTACGATTGGACTGGGTCCGTCGCCGCCGTTCCTGCGGGAGCGACCGGGATTTACGTGCGGCCGACGGGTGAGCGCGATGCATTCCTAGAACTACACGCCCGGACCCGCGTGTCCGGATTCGTGCGCGCCGGTCACCCGTACCTCCGCGAGGGTGACCTTGTCCGAGTGCGAGGAGTGAGGTGCGCGAATGGAGATCTTGTGCTCAACAGCCTTTCGCCTAGCTCGTAGGTCGCGTCGGCGCCTTCATCGACCGCCCAGACTGCGGGCTCGATTAAGAGATCGCCAGCGGCGCAGCCGCCGAATCCTGCTTGACGGGTCCCTTACCGTTCGTCAGACTCCAACAGGTCTGCGCATCCAATGTGCCGCGGGGGCAATACCCCACTGCGCTGCTGCCGGACGACGGATATGACCGGCTGAGACCGCGAGCAAGCCACTCGCGGTCTCGGTATTTGATGCTCTGTCGACGCGCTTGCGTTGCGTGCGTCGGGATGGGCTGCTATCCATAGGTGAGGGCGCGATGCGCTAAAGCATCACGCGCGGGGGAGCGGTCATATCCGCCTGGTTCCCGTTGCCGTCGATTTCGCCGGGGTGGCTCCCCGATCGTTGCGAGTCGCGGGTACGGCAGGCACGGTCTTTGGAGAGCACGAATCATTAGCCCGCCATCGCGAGCCATCGTAGGTCCTAGATCCGAGTTTTGCGCCCGATCGACAGGCGATTCACGCCTGGGTGCTGGCGGCGCCCGGATCTTCAGCGTCGGTGTTGCGGGGCAGTCCGGCGCGACGGCGGATCGAAAGCTTGGCCCCAATGAAACTGAAGTCGAGCTCCTCGAGCCCGTCGCTTCCGATCGCCGCCACCACCGCCACCACGAGGCCGGCAATCAGGATCGGCAGCGAAGTGCTCAGAACGCCGACGCCAACCACAGCAACCCCGACCACCAGAAGGACCGTGAGCGGCTCGGGAGCGAGCCGGCGGAGGGGATCGGGCGTCTTCGGCGAACTCATAAACAGGAGCATGCCTGCCGGACAGAAGAAGTAGTAGTGGCGGGGACTAAGTTCGCTACCGCGAATCGTCGGCCCGGAGCTGAGGCCGATCGTCCGGCGCTGCGCCGACTCGACCGGCCCGCGCGATGGCCGCTTGCCCGTGGTGCCGGCGTGGCCTATTCGCTGTGGTCCGGCGGGCCTCGGGTCTCCCCGTCAGCACCTGTCAAGGTATGTCAATTGCCGTCTAGGCTTGTCATTGATAGACAGGATCAGGGAGGATGGGACGCGTGCCGCCTGCGCGTGAGCCGTTTCAGCTGAAGACGCTTCGGAAGGACCTGGGTCGACTGGTCGAAGGCGGCCTGTTCGACTGGTGGATTCTGCAAATCTGCGAGAGCCGCATCTTCGGTCTCCGGTGCGTGCGCGGTCGTTGCACTAAGCCCGACGCGCCGGGCGAGGAAGATCTGGTCAAGGCGACCCGCTCCCTGATTGCGGACGCGATTGAGCAAATCGGCTCGCGGCAACACCGCATCCTGCTCACCATCGTGTTCGGCTTCGATGAGCGGTTCACGCTCGAGGACACGAACCTTCAGCAGCGACGCGAGGCAGCCGGCATCCACTTCCGCGATGGCCAGAGGCAGGTCAAGTGGGGCACGATTCGGCAGCACCACGAGCCCAAGGGGCTCGATCTGCTGACTGAGGTCATCGCCGGTATGGAGCGTCAGGCCGCGGAGGACGGCGGCGCAATGCTGATCGACGATACGTCCGCTCAGAGCGCTAGCGCTTGACCCAGCGGCTGAATTAGTCGCAGTATGATCACGGGGCCGCAAGGCTTCTCTCACGTCACAGGAGATGAATCTCCGAGAGAGAAAGGTGAAACCCGTGCGGGGAACCTACACATTCGTGGAGGGACCCAGCCTGGGTGCCTTCCTTCTCGAAGTTCGTCAGCGCTTTACGAGTGCGCCCGCGCTCGCGGACGATGCCGAGGGCGCGGCACCCAACTCCATCCAGCTCGTTGCATCAGACGTCTTCGACGAGCTCAGCCCAGCTGGGCGCGCCGCGGTGTTGCTCGATTTGCTCGAAGGCAACGTCGAGCTCTTCTTCGTGCGCGATCTGGAAGAGGTCTTTGCCGCGGCGCATACACCGCAGGACTGCCTGATCGACATCGTCTGCGAAGTCGCAACCGCAGTCCTTCGGCGCGATCCTGGGCTTCACGCCGAGGACGAACTCCGCCTGGCACTCGCGGCGTAGTTGGGCCATCTATGGCGTGAGTACCTGAGCTGACCCGCAGCGTTCAGCTGCGGGTCAAACTAGCTCTTCTTCTTTTTCTTCTTCCTCTTCTTTCGGCGCACGGGGATGCTGTCCACCACCGCGGTGGCCTTGCGTCGCATCGCCTCGCGCACCGTAATGAAGCGGCCCGTGCGCGCATCTCGGCCGCGCTTGGTCGTTTTCTTCTTCGCCATGCCCTCTGGTGTACCCATCGACCGTGCGATAGGCGTCGAGGCTTGTTTCAGGCGGCGACCGGGTCCCCGCGTTCGATCACGCAACGCTGCAGCGTGGCGAAGTAGTCCAGCGATACCACGACGGCCCTCATCTGGTTGCGCTGCGTCAGGACGAACTTCTCGCTCTCGCCGTTCTCGAGGGCTTCGACCAGCCGATTGAGCTCCCTCATCGCATCCCGCACCGTCCGCAGCTCATCGTTCGAGACCTCAACCGTGGCCATGCGACGTCCTCCTCGTAGCGATCCAGGGCAGCGACTCAGCGAGCTTAGGAAGTGTCCAGGACGGCGTGACGCTTCTCGCGACAAAGACGTCGCATCTTCCGTCCGATGGCACCCGGACACTTCCGAGTCACAAGGCGGAGCGGGATCCGCCCGCTCCCCGCCACCGGATCGGAGGATTCGGCATGAAGTTCCAAATCCGCAACGCCAGCGGGGGCCAGTTCTACTGGCGCATCGTCGCCGGCAACGGCCAGGTGCTCGCCACCAGCGAGACCTACGTCTCAAAGGCCGGCTGCCAGAACGCGATCGCCACCGTCAAGAGCGACGCGCGTACCGCCCCGACCGAGGACCTGACCTGATGAGCAGCGCACAGGTGAAGTGGCTGTTTCAGGTGGGCCTGGCGGCGATGTCGGTCGTCAGCCTCCTCGAACACGGCAAGCGCCGCGGGTGGCTCTAACCAACTAGCGAGGCTCGTTCCCTTGTGGGGGCGAGCCTCGCCGATTCCAGAAACGAGATCGCGATGATCCTTCTCATCAGCTACGACCTCAACGGCCACGAGCGGCCCGCGGCTTATGCTCGCGCGAAGCGGTACATCGAGCAGCACGCGGAGTCGTCGATCCGGCCGCTCTACTCGCAGTGGTTTGTCCAGACGGACGCGAGTGCGGAGCAGTGGGTCACTGCCCTGCGCGACAACGACATCGTCGACGACAACGACTACTTGTTCATCTGCACCGTGCGCCGGCCGTTCCAGGGCTGGCTCGAGCAGACGCATTGGGAGTGGCTCAACTCGCGCGCCTGACCCCGTCGCCGGCCGCCTCGGCAGGCGACGTTCGGCAACGGCACCGTAGCCCGTTCTAACTTGGCACGCCCACGCGGGCCGCCCCATCCTGCGCGAGAGCACGCAGAAGATCTGGTTGCCCCAGAAGACTCGCCAGCACAATCCCTTTGAGTTGCGTGAATTGTTCGGCGGGGGCGAGTGATCGAGCGGCTGCCTCCGCCAGGTTGTGGCACGCCCAAAGGCCGCGATCGGGTATCAAAGCACCGAGTTCGTGCGTGAGGTTCGACTGGACAACGAGAACATCGCTTTCGCCGGCGCGAGCTTCACGCTCAACGGTCATGTAGTCGTCGCTCGACGCGGCTTTGACCCACCGGTGCTGAAGGTGGAGCGGCCCCACTGCTACCGAGACGAAGAGGCTCTCTTCCTCGAGTTGGCCGACGCCACCCCCAGCAAACTCAAGAGCGTGGTGGTCGTCGCTTCGACCAAATATGTCGCTCCGTTGCTCTTCGATGCGCGAACGTATCCGCAGATCTAACAACCCTGCGTGCGCGAGACGGCGACTTGCAGCCAAGATCGGTTCGATCGTGTGACTGACCCACTTCTCGAGCTCACGCCATTCCGCGGTCTCTCTGATGAAGTCAGTCTTGAGATTGTTCGTGTCGAACTCGTCGAGATGTAGCTCACCGACGACACGAGCAAGAGAAGGGTGGGGTTGGTACCCAAGCTTCTCGTGCTGACGTACGATTCGACGGTTCCTTACCAGCGATAGGCCATACCACCCGCGTTGCGAGCTCTTCAGAAGAAGACCGGCCCACCCGTGCACGCGTCGCCCGGCGACCTCGCCTTCGAACGGCATCACCGACGCCGGGTCTAGGTCATACGAGGCTGGTTGAACGGGGTTGCCGTTGATCGCCAAGTCCAGGACACCGTCCCTGACGAAGTGACGGAACGTCGAGCCGAGGTTGCGCTCAAGTGACTGATACAGAGCCGGGTAGACGCGGTTGCTCCAGACTTGGACGACTGTTCCTCGATCTCGTTGCTTGGCACGCCGGCGAATAGGCAACTCCCAGCGTCCAGACCGCAAAAAGTCGGCCTCGTCGTACTCCGCGATCCACTCGAACGTTGCCTCGGGCCGCACCGTGGTCACATGAAATCTCGAGCCCAGCGAGCCCGCGGCTGTCTTGAGGCCGAGTCCAAACCGGCCGATGTCGGCGGCGCCCTTGGTCGACAGGCCGAGAACCAGCGCGTTCGCGAGCTCCTGACGGTTCATTCCGCCGCCGTCATCTGAGACGCGGATCCACCCGTCGCGGACGTCGTACTCAACGATCACGCGGACGTGGCCGTCGACGCGCGCGTCCAGCGCGTTATCGACGAGTTCGGAGACAGCCTCCGCTACGGAATGCCCGGACTGGCCCACCTTCGTGAGCAGGGAAACATCGGGTGTGATGTCGACGCGGTCAGCTATGGGTCACGGGCTCCGCCGGAACGAACCAGGCCCTCCAGGGCGAGCCGAGTCTAGAAGGAAGAGGTCCCGCGATCAAGGACGGCCTGCGCCGCCGCGCCCGGTGGTACCTTCGGCGCGGTGTCCACACCCCCGCTAATGATCCAGGGCGACGCGCGAAAGCTCCGGGATTTGCCGGTTGCGGAGGGCTCCGTCGACTGCATCATCACTAGTCCGCCGTACTGGGATCTGAAGCGGTACGGCGACGGCAGCGAGGACGAAATCGGGCACCGCGAAGGAACGTACGCCGAATATCTCTCGGCGGTTGGAGCCGTGTTCGAAGAATCCCTCCGGCTGGCGAAGCCAGATGCGGTCATGTGGCTGGTCGCCGACACACTTCGCGGCCGCGGCGCGGACCGGGGGCGACAGCTGCCGCTGCCCTTCGACTTAGCTCGTGAGGCTGAGGCGCACGGATGGCGCCTCCAAGAGACCATCGTCTGGGTCAAAAACAAGACGCTCCCATACTCCGGCGAAGGCAAGCTGCGTAACCTCATCGAGTACGTCCTCTTCTTCACGAGGTCGCGCCAGTTCAAGCACTACCCACACCGCTTTGCGGAGCGCCATCTACCTGACGCAGAATGGGTGGCAGGTTGGCCGGAGCGATACCACCCGCTGGGGCGCCGACCGTCGAACGTCTGGCACATTCGGATCCCGACCCAAGGCATGTGGGCTCATTCCGAGCGGCTGCATTTCTGCCCGTTTCCGCAGGAATTGGTGGCCCGCTGCATCGGGCTTACTACCAACAAGGGGGATCTGGTCTTCGATCCCTTCGCCGGCGTCGGCACGGTGCCGGCGCAGGCCGTTGCGATGGGACGACGCGCGCTGGGCGTCGAACTGAATCCGACGAACATCGAGCTTTTCCGGGAGCGCACACTCCCGGCGTTCCAGCGGGATTGGGAAGCCAAAGCCGCTGGCCGGCGTCTAGCTCGAGACGACCAGCGCAACGAAGCGATCCTGCTCCTGCAGCTACGGCTACTGAAGGCGGGCAAAGAGCTGTTGCGGCTGTGTGAGCGACTCGCACAGGCAAACACGAGTGACCACCCAGCGGCTGCGGTGGAGAGCGTTGTCGTCCATCGGTCGCCGGAACTGCCTGGCCTCGTGGATGTCGAGGCGGGGGCAGTGGGCCGCCCCACCGCGCACGTCACCCTGCTCGCGCAGCTCGAGCCGGATGACCACGCGACTCTCCTAGCCGAGATTCGGCCGGCACTTCGACGACCGCCATTTGCGGGTTTGTCGCTCGATGTCGAGATCCAAATTTCCGATCCCGACGAGATCGAACAGAGGCTGGTATCCGGCGAGGAGTTGCTCGAGTTCGGTCAGTCTCGCCATGGCGCCTTCACCGCCGAACTCGATGACCGGCTGTTTCCCGCCCGACCGCGGTTGTTGACGACTTTGCGGCTTCCTGCTCCCGTCGTCGTGAAGGGCGACAGCCCCCTTGAGCTTGCGCGGCAACATGGAGAGCGCCAGCTTCTCGAACGGGAGCTGCGTCAAGGCGGGGGACCGGATGAAATTGCTCGGCGGCTCGGTGTCCACCGTTCGCAGCTTGAGGAATTGCTCGTACGACACGGGCTGCGGGAGGAGCCACGCTCGTTCGCTGTGCCTTTGCCTGAGCAGATCCAGGTTCGCTTGGATCCGTAGGCGACCTGGGCTGGGTAAAACGGGCAAGGTCGACCCTAGGGACAAGCGTCCTACTTCGGCCGGTTGACGCGGGAACCACGCCTCGAGGCTGCGCCGGGCGAACTGGCCGGCGTCACGGCCTTCGCCGGTGCTCTCGGCCGCTTCTTTGGAGCCGTGGCGGTGCTCTTCTTGTGTTGTGTCTTGGGACGTGCTCTAGCGGTCTTGGCCTCTTCAGCGTCGAGGTTACGGATAAGACTTGCGGCCATCCGGTCGACACACGCGAGCAGTGCGGACATCTCCTGCATCTGCTCCTCGTAGACAGCCGGGATCGCCTTGCCCTTGTAAAAATCCTTGTGGGAGAACCCGCCCCAAGCGTCCTGGATTGTTGTGCGGATCTGAAGTTCACATCGGACGGTCTCGGTCTTGCCTTCGCGCGGGATGTCGACCCCGACGTCGACGTGATAGCTGCGATAGCCGCGCTCTTGCGGGTTCTCGATGTAGTCCTGAACGGTTTCCGGATATGGGACGACGGTCTCCTGATGTTCCAATAGGTCAATGAGCCGATAGACGTCGTCTATGGTTTGCACCACCACACGTGCTCGGGCAAAATCACGGACTGCATCGCAGCAGAGCTCCGCCTTCTTAACTTTCCGCTCTTTGACCTTCTTGTAAAACGATTCGAACCCCTTGGGCTCACCGGTGATCTGAACCCCTTCGCGAACGCCGTATCGATCACTGAGGTCCTGAACTAGCACCTCCAGCAACTCCTTGAGGCGGTTCGTCGCGCGGGTGTAGGCCTTTATCTCCGCGTCGTACACCTCACGTATCGCCGCTTTGGTGAGGGACATGATGGAGGGCGCTACGACGACACGAATTCCGCGAGTGGGTCGTCGTCCCCCTCGCGGATTGTGTCCCACTCGAGCGTCAGCATCTCCAGGACGTCCGGCCAGTGACCCTTCACGTAGTTCGCGTAATCGACTCGCTCGCGCACTCCCTCGTCGTTGACCGGCTGCTCGAGTCCCACCCGGCGGAACACAAAGTCGAGATCCCTAACTGCCAGGGGGTATGCCGTCGCGACGAAGCCATCAAAGCGCTTAGTGGCTAGGTCGAGCAGGGTCCGATCGGTGAGGCGACCTGCCCTTCGCAGGTGCCACCCGATGGCGCCCAGAACGTACTGCTCGCCGAACTTGAGCCATTCACGAAGCAGTTTCTTCTGATCCGAGGCGGAGCCGCGGCCTGGCCTGATGTCCTTGATCTCCCGGCGGTACTTTGCGACCTGCGGGCGGACAAACTGCGCCAGTCTGTAGGGCAGTAGCAACGAGGCCGGCGACGTATCAGGGTGGAAAATTTCCTCGTAGAGCCCGCCTTCCCGCTTTCGCGCGAAGAGATAGCGCTTGCGCGCGCGAGCGACGCCAGGATCGTGGAAGAAGGCGTAGTACGCCTGGGCAGCTACGTCGTTCTCGATCCGTCGGTCGCCGTAACGAGACTTGTTACCGCGTGCCTCCCACTCCCCGCGCTTCCGAATGTAGAACCAGGGCTTACTGAGGGACGCGAACTCGCGTTGGAGCCGCGTCTGCACGTCGTCGTTGGACTGGAGATCGCGGTCCTTTACGGCATTCTGGCGATTGTTGTAGAGCGGGATGTACTCTCGTAGATCGACGTCGTCGCTTGCCGCGATGATGCGAGCGAGGATGCGGACGGGCGGATCCGCTCCTTCTAGTGCGCCAATAGTTCGGGCCAGTGTGGCGGTCGTCTGACAGCCGTTCACGATCTGGAGGTTGTGAACGGTCAGCTTGGGATTCTCGTCGTCTGCGGGAGGGTCGAACGAGTCGCAGATGATGGCGATGCCGTTGTTGTAGTACCAGAAGTTGCGCCGCTCCGCAGGATCATTCAGCGTGGACGCAATGTCCTCGTTGATCCGCTGCCTACCTTGCAGCAGATACCGGACATTGCTCTGGAAGAGCCGATAGCCGTAGCGCTGTTCGAGCTTCGCCAGCTCCAGCGCATCGAGATTGGCGACGATCGCGTCTGGCTGGTCAGCCTGGTGATACGGAAAGTAGTCGTGGAGTGTCAGCTCGACAGGATCCGCCATCGCCGGTGCGTCTCGCGTCCGCTTCTCTCGAACGATCGCAAGAAAGTCATCGACGGCCGTGACGTGGTAGCTGACGCTGTCGGACTCCTCGGCGCCAAGTCGCTTGAGTTCTGTCGCCCCCGGGCGCTTTAGCGTCCCAAAGCAAACCGCCCAGACTTCGACCGGGTACTCCCGATCGCTGGCGCGGAGTTCTGCAATCTCCCGCGAAACGGAGCCCAGCTTGTCGCGCCTCTGGCGAGTGCGACCGGAAGTGAGCCGGCCATATGTCGCTTCCAGGTCTCGTACAACGTCCCGGCCCCACGCCCCCTCCGCGCCCGGCTCGTAGCGCGCCAAGACTGCGATGGACCGCCGGCCCTCCTCATCGTGCCAGTAGGCGTCGGGTCCGTCCGACGATGAGCGGCCGACCTCCGCCGCTTCGTATGCCTCGTCGTCGTCCAGGTCGAATAACGCCGCAACTGCCACGTGAGCGAAGGCAGTGCGATCGCTCTCGTACTCGCTGTCGCGGAGGCGGACCACCTCGGAATCGATCTCTTCGATCAGCGTGGATACGTCGCTCGCGGCCGACATCGACTCTAGTATGGCGCGAGTTCGGTCTGTCCGGCGCGCTGTGGAGTCTGAGCTAAACGGCTCACGGACGCGGCAGTCGCCTCCACATCTGCGGTATAGCTCTCGCGATGGCAGTTGAGCAGGCTCGCGCATTCGACTTTGAGTCGCCGCTCTGGTTCGCAGATCGCCCTGAACCAGAGCGGCGGGTGATGGAACCAAAACGCAATGTTGTAACGACGCGGGTGTCTGCTGAAACCACCCGCTCCCGCGCGAGTCAGTAGGTGCAGCAGCGTGGCCTACTCGCTGGCGCCATCGCTGTGCTGACAGCACTCGGCGCCGTGCAGCTACACCTGATCGAGTGGACGCCGCCAACATGGCTAAGGATCTCTTCGATCGGCCTGCTGGCTCTCGCCGTTGCGTTATGGACAGTGCTGCAGCGGCTCGGGGCGCCCGTTGACGATGCCGGTTTGGCGTTCATAGACCGCAACCCCGTTCGGTCAGCACGCCTGCCATGGACGAAGTCGGCAATTGGCGTCGACGTCACGGTGGCGGAGGGGGCAGCCGTCCGACGCGACGCTGATGTTACGTGGAAGTTCCAAGTTACCAATCGATCCCGTCGCCCCGTAACTGAATTCCAGTTTGCACTGTCTGGAAGCGCGCGCCTCAGAGCCGGCGACCTACGTGTGGCGAGCAGGATCAACGATGCGCCTTGGCTCCGGGACACTCCCTTGGATTACCGCGACGGATTCAGTCCGGTCGTTCGAGTAGTTGCTGATGCTCCCGGCCTTCCGCCTGGGCGCGCGATGACGGTCACGCTGAGATACCGCTGGCCGTCGCTCAGCCACACGCGCGACGAATACTGGCTGCTTGATATGCGGGGAGCGAGCGTCGGCGCACCCGTTCATCTGCGGATTCGCTTGCCTCATCCTGAGTACCACGGGGAACTCTTCATCGTTCGACGGCTCTTAGGCGCCCGCCGTTGCACGTCACTCGGCGTCATCCCTTGCACGGGTGATGGTGTTACCTGCGGGTTCGACGTGCGTCACGTCCGAGGGCGGACAGAGGAGCTGCTGCGCTTGCGAGTCTCGCGGCTTTAGTCGGCGCTTCTGGCCACGGCCGCTGCACGGCCGGAGAGAACGTCGTCGGCCGCTCGTCGCCGCTTCTGCGATACGAACCGGCCCCAAAACGCGCGGCGCGACGCTACTACGGAATACCCGGCCGTCGCCACAAACGAAGCAGAGCAAAGGATCCTGGCCCACAGAGGCGGTTCCTCGAGCCTTCGGAGGACCGCGCACATCGCTGCCCCGCCCGAGATGATCTCACCGTTCCGGCGAGCGACGTGCATCGCCGCGAGCCGGTAAGAGGGCGGCACGTCGGAGAGCCATCGCTGCCCTTCTACGGATCGCGCGTCAATAGGCGAAAACGTGACGCTGTGATCGCGGTCGATAGCCCACGCGACGGCCCATCTACAAAAGTCGCATTGCGCGTCGTAGAGCAACGGCCTCGACTCAGATCGGCCCAAATCCCCCGTCACGAAGAGCCGCCCGTAGCTCTCTGGGCCAGGTGGTGCCACCTGGAGGCAAGCGCTAGCTCGGGCTCAAATGATCCCCGCTCGATCACGATCATGAACTGCATGAACTCGCCGTGGGGAAGGCGAGTCCGAGTCCGCGCCAAGGCGAGCACCGTCTCGTAGCCAGGGCTTGCTTCTAGCGTCGCGCCGCGCTGCCCCGCTGCCGCCGCTGAGAGTACGGAGTCGATGGCGTCCCGGGTTACCTTCCGCAGCCGGGAGGAGGGGCTGAAAGCGATGCTTCGTAACGTTCGTTTCGGCAGGTCAAGCAGCGCAACCTGGCCCGGAGGCGTGTCGCGCCCGCGGAATCGAACCAGCACCACATAGTCGTGGGTTGCGGGGGAGGGCGCGAAAAAGCGCCACTCGGGCAGCATCCAACCGAGTGCGGCGCGTCGAACCAGCCCGTTTCGGGGTGTCGCGTTCGCAATGACGGTGGCAAGCAGCCAAAAAGCCGCCGGCAGACCCGCAACCCACAACGCGAGTTGCGGGCCCATCCAGCGTACGACTTAGGCCGTCGCGAGCGCGGCCAGCACGCCGGGCGTCACGTGCGAACCGCCGCCGGGCCCAGGCCCGACCGCAGCGATCGGGTCCTTGCCGACCGCCACCACGGCACCGTCCACGAACGGCGCGCTGTCGAGCTCGGCGACCTTCTCCAGATCCTGCTCGAACTTAGGACTCATACGTCCTCCCGGCTGGCTAGTAGGGCTACTGATCGGCAGGATACTTATGATCTATTGGATCGGCAACAGTCCGTTACGGAGGAACCGCCCGCTCGTGGCACGGCCCGAGTGTTTGCGCGCTCGGGTAAGGGGCGTCGGCAGTCGGCCGGGGGCGCCATGAGCATCCGCGACTGTCTGACCAGCACGACAGTCCTGGCGTCGGCCGCCGCCCTACTCAGCGCAGCTGAGTTGCTTGCGCTGCTCGTACAGACGCGCAACTCGCGTCCGCTCTCGCGGAGAATTTTCGCGGCAGCTGCGACAGCGGCTCTCGCCATCGCCGCGGCTGCGGCAGGAGCAATTGCGACAGCCGCTAAGACCGACCTCCGTTTTCTGCCGGTCTCTGTCCTTGCTCTCGGGGCCCTCTGGTTCGCGCGTGCCGCGCGCTTTGGGCGAGAGGGGTCAGACGACATCCTGCTCATCGTCTTGGTCGGCCTCGCCGGGGCGTCAGTTCCAGGTGCGCCGGAGGTCCTCACACGGATCTGGCTGAGCTTCATTGCCGCTCAACTAATGCTGGCCTATTTCGTATCCGGTGCGGCGAAGCTGCTCGGCGACAAATGGTTGCGCGGGGAAGCCGTCGGACAGGTCCTCTCCACTCGCGAGTATGGGCTCGGTCGGGCGGGCCTCTACGAGACCCGTCATGTGGTGCTGATCCTCGCTACGTGGGCGACGATTGCCTTCGAGGTCACGCTTCCTGCGCTGTTCGTACTCGGCGGCCCGCTCTTGTGGCCGGCTGTGGCAATCGGCATCTCATTCCATCTCGGCGTCGCGCTCACGATGGGTCTAAACCGGTTCGTCATCAGCTTCATCGCTGCCTATCCGTCAGTGATCTGGGCCTCGTCGTCCTACGGGCTGTTGTCCTGAGACTCGTCAGCGAGGACGTCTCAGTGGCGCGCGCCAGCCGCCGGCATCACGTCGCCTTCTGCGGCCGGTCGGCAAGCGCCGCGCGCAGAGCGTCAACTCGCGCTCGCCGGTTTGGTCTTATTCCCCTAGCGTCCACTGGTACTTGAGAAGCCGCTCGGCTGAGCGGCTTCTCTTGTTCCTGAAGGTCGCGCGTCCGCCGGCCGAAAGATCCACCCTCACGTGAGCAACCCGGAGGCAACCTTGGCCGGCAGAAGCAAGACGACGTTCGCGAAGATGAACCGCGAGACGAAGATGCGCGAGAAGCGCCAGGCGAGCATCCTGCGCAAGGAGCAGCGCCAGCGCGACCGCGAGGCCGGCATCGAGCCCGAGCATCAGGTCGAGGACCTCAGTCACCTCGACGTGGCTCACGTCGAGGGCGTCGAGCCCGACGCCGGCGTCAAGCGCTGAGCATGGTGGCCGCCGGTCCGAGCTAGCCGGCGATCGGCAGGCTGCCCATCGGCCGCTCGGCGCCGATGGCCGGCAGGTCGACGGTGCTGCCCGCGAGGATCGCCGCCGCGAACGGGTTCGGCGTCGGCCGCAGGTACGGCGCGTCGGAGGTCTGGAGTGCGAGCCGCAGCCGGTGGCCGGCGGGGATCGTGTTCGAGAAGCCGAAGGCGTCGAACGTGACCGGGTGCGCGGGCACCGTCGAGGTGCCGGGCGCGACCGCGTCGAGCGGCTCGGCGAAGGCGCCGCGCGTCAGCAGCTTCGTCGTCCCGTCGGGCGCGACGTCGTAGAGCTTCGGGTCGAGCTGGAACGCGGCGGCGGTCGCGGGCTCGACGCCCGCGGGCAGCACGTCGGCGGCGGCGACGCGGAGGCGCAGCTTCGGGATCCCGGCGAGCGGCAGCGCGGCGGGGAGCGGCGCGGTGTCGTAGTTGAGGATCGTCGGCGCCGTCTCGAGGTCGGGGATCTCCGTGCCCAGGTACTCCGCGAACCCGTCCTGGAGCTCCTCGGCGTACTCGGAGGTGACGGGCTCCTGGTCGTAGCCGGTGCCGGCGTTGCCGTTCGTCGCGACGGCGGGCGGCGCGGCCGGGCAGGCGACCGGCGAGAGCGTCCCGCCCGACGGCCCGGTCGTGCACAGGTGCGCGGTCTGGGCCTTGCCGAAGGGGAAGCTGCGCGCCGTGCGCGTCGTGCCGTCCCAGCGGTTGTGGAAGTAGTCGGCCTCGGAGTACTCGATCGGCGCGCGCTTGTCGATGCCGTTGCGCTCGCCCTTCAGGTACCGGTCGAACCACGCGAGGACCTGGTCGCCGACGTGCCGCGCCTCCGGGGAGTCCAGGCTGCCGTCCGACGGCGGGTGGCCGATGCCGCCGAGGTACAGGCGCGCGGGGACGCCGTTGCCGCGGATCGCCTGGTAGGCCTCGATCGCCTGGTTGACCGAGAAGAGGCCGTCGTTGAGCCCCTGCACGATGAACACCGGGACCTTCACGCGGCCGTAGTCGGTCGCGACCGAGCGCGTGGCCATGCCCGCCTTCGCGTCCTCGACGCCGACGCCGGAGTTGACCTCGGCCATCCAGCGATGCAGGTTCTGCGAGTAGTTCTGGTCGGCGGAGGCCTCGCCGCCGAGCAGGCCGGCCGTCGGGCCGTAGCCCGAGGCGTAGAAGCCGTTGGCGTAGGCGAGGAGCATCACGCCGTTGGGCAGCAGCGCGTCGTAGATGTCGGTCCACGTCGCGGTGGGGATCGTGGTGCGCACGGCGGGGTGGCCCGACGCGGCGAGCGCCCAGGCGTGCGCGCCGCCGTAGCTGCCGCCGAACTGGCCGATGCGGTCCTTGATGACCTTGCCGCCGACGACCGGGCTGCTCGGATCGTTGAGCCAGTCGACGGCGTCGAGCAGGTCCTGCGTCTCCTTCGGGCCCATCAGGTCGACCTCGCCCGGCGTCTCGCCGAACCCGCGCGAGGAGTAGCGCAGGACGACGTAGCCCTCGGCGGCGAGCTGCTCGGTGATCCGGCCGGAGTCCTGCCAGCGGCCGAGGAAGCCGTGGTTGATGATGACCCCGGGGCACGGGCAGCCCTCGGACGGGTACGTCACGCCGCCGTCGAGCACGACGGGATCGCCCTGGTCGTCGGGCTGCGACGCCGGGATCGAGACCGGCGTCGTCGTCACCGCCGCCTGCGCCGGCGCGACCGCCAGCAGGCACACGAGAAGGGCGAGGGCGTAGACCGTCCGTGTTCCGCGCATGGACCTCCGAACGCAGGCGACGGGAAGAACTTGCGGGTGCGCTCACCGGCGCAGCAGCTGGGCGGTGGCCGACTCGCGGAACCACCGCTCGTACTGCTCCGGCGTCCAGCCGCGCTCGACGACGAGCAGCCGCCAGACGTCGGGGTGGTTCAGCGCCCAGAGGACGTCGGCCGCGCGGTCGACGTCGAGCCCTCGGCGCAGCGCCTTCGCGGCGTGGAGCGTCTCGACGATGCGCCGCTGGTTGGCGTGGAACTCGTTCTCGATGCGATCCCACAGCGCGGCGACGTCCGGGTCGGCCTGCGCGCCCGCCCGGACGACGTTGAGCAGCGCGCCGACGCGCGACTTCACGGCGCGCGAGTTGCGCGCGTTGAGGCGCAGCTTGCGCTCGGGGTCGGGCTCGTCGAGCACCTCGCGGTACCACGCGCGCTGCGCGACCGGCGCCTCGTCGTCGTCGCCGCGCAGCCGCACGTTCCACAGCGCGCGGAGCACGCCGGCCTTCGTCTCGAACGCGAGCGACACCGTCCGGGGGGCGACGCCTGCCGCCTCCGCGATCGCCGCGATCGTCGTCGCGGCGTAGCCGCGCTCCTCGAAGAGCCGCTGGGCCGCGTCGAGGATCTCGCGCCGGGTGGCCGCCGCCTGCGCGCGCCGGCGCGGCGACTCGTAGCGCCTTGGCTTGACAGGCTCGGAGATTTCGCTAGCGTACCAACGAATTCATTACCGACCACAGGCAATCAAAGTGGTCGACGACGAGAGGCGGGTGGCCCATGCCGTTCATGCTGACCAAGATCCACGTCGAGGACTACGACGCGTGGAAGCCGATGTTCGACCAGGGGCGCACGAGCGTGCGGTCGGCCGCGAAGGGCCACCGGATCCTGCGCAGCGTCGAGGACCCGAACGAGCTCTTCATCCAGGTCGAGTTCGACTCGACCGACGACGCCCGCGCGGCGCACGACGAGCTGCTGGCCTCCGGCGCGCTCGACCGCGTCGAGGTCCGCTCGGCGCCCACGGTGGCGGAGATGGCGGACGCTGTCAGCTACTGAGCGGCCGTAGAATGGGGGCGTGGCGACGGAAGCGCTCCTCGTGATCGACGTCCAGCAGGCGTTCGACGATCCGTCGTGGGGCTCGCGCAACAACCCGGACTGCGAGCGCAACGTCGAACGCCTGATCGACGCCTTCCGCGAGCGCGGCGAGGCGGTCGTCTTCGTCCGCCACGACTCGGACGAGCCGGGGTCGACGCTCGCGCCGGGCCATCCCGGCAACGCGTTCAAGGACGTCGTGAAGGGCGAGCCCGACCTGCTCGTCACGAAGAGCGTCAACAGCGCGTTCCTCGGCGACCAGGACCTCGACGGCTGGCTGAAGGAGCGCGGCATCGAGCGCGTCGCCGTGTGCGGCATCACGACCAACCACTGCTGCGAGACCACCGCCCGCATGGGCGGCAACCTCGGCTACGACGTCGACTTCGTGCTCGACGCGACGGCGGCCTTCGCCATGACGGGCCCGGACGGCGAGACGTTCGACGCCGAGACCGTCTACCGCATGACCGCGGCGAACCTGCACGACGAGTTCGCGACCGTGGTGCGGACCGACGACGTCATAGCCCGTGGTGCGGCCACTCCGGGCGCTCGCCGCGATTGAACGCGCTTGCGCCGATGGCGTGCGAGTCGCGGCGCAGGAACATCGACATCGTCGCCTCCGCCTCGTTGCGCAGCCGCTCCTCGAGCGTGCGCCCGACGTTGCGCATCATCGTCTCCTTGTCGACGCGGATCGCGCCCTGCGGCAGCGCGGCGATCTCGTGCGCGAGCTCGACCGCGCGGCCGAGCGCGTCGTCGGCGATCTCGTTGGCGAGGCCGAGCCGGACCGCCTCCTCGGCGTCGACGGGGCGGCCGGTGATGATCAGCTCCATCGCCTTCGCGAACCCGACGACGAGCGGCAGGCGCACGGTCAGCCCGTCGCCGGCGACGATGTTCCAGCGGCGCTCGAGCGCGCCGAAGACCGCCCCCGGCGCCGCGATGCGGATGTCGGCCAGCAGCGCGGTCTCCAGCCCGGCCGCGACGGCCCAGCCGTTCACCGCGGCGATCACCGGCTTGAAGACGTCGACACGGCGCGTGTAGCCGCAGACGCCGGGCAGGGTGTAGAGGTCGCGGCGGAACTCGTCGTAGTCCGGCCGGGGCCACTCGGCGGCGTCGGCGAGGTCCCACCCGGCGCAGAACGCGTCGCCGGCGCCGGTGATGACGAGCACGAACGCGTCGTCGTCGTCACGGAAGCGCTGCCACGCGTGGTGGAGCTCCTCGTTCATCTGCCGGCTGATCGCGTTGCGTTGCTCGGGGCGGTCGTAGGTCAGGACGACCACGTGCCCGTCCGCCTCGTAGCGCAGCGTCTCGTACGCGGTCATTCGACGATCTTCCAGAACGAGTCCTTGCGGCTGATGCGGCCGTCGTCGGCGAACTCGAAGAGGTCGCAGCCGCGCACCTCGATCGGCTCCCCCGACGCCGCTTCGGTGCCGCGGATCGTCCACTCCGACACGCCGCGGTCACCCGACACGAAGTGCCGGTCGTCGCCGTAGTGGATGTCGGGAATGCCGTCGAAGCGGGCCTGGAAGCCGGCCCGCACCTCGTCGCGGCCCACGAGGCGTCGCCCGCCCGGCGCCGGGCCGCGAGGCGTGTCGAACACGCAGTCGTCGGTGAAGAACTCCATGATCGCGTCGGCGTCGCGGCGGTTGAACGCGTCGAGGACGGCCTGGAGCGTCGATTCATGGCTCATGTGAGAGATCATGCCGCGCGATGAGTTCTCGTCGCGACGGCAGTCGTAGGTGAGATGGCGACCGTCCGCCTCAGGGGACAGCTCAAGCAGCTCGCCGGCGACGAGGCCGAACACGAGCACGACGGCGCGACCGTGACCGACGTGCTGCGCGAGCTGGAGGAGGCGCATCCCGCCGTGCGCGGCTGGGTCCTCGACGAGCGCGGGCGGATCCGCCCTCACATCAACGTCTTCGTCAACGGGGAGCGCGGCCGGGAGGACACCGCGCTCGAGGCGCACGCGCGGCTCGAGATCATCCCCGCGATCTCAGGAGGATGAGCGAGTTGACCGAGGTCATCGTCGGCACCAAGAAGGGCCTGTTCGCGCTGGAGGGCGACGCCGGAGGCGCCTTCGAGGTCACCGCCCGCGCGTTCGCCGGCGAGCCCGTCGACTACGCCGCGCGCGATCCGCGCACCGGCCGGGTCCTGGCGACGATGACGTCTCCGTTCTACGGCCCGAAGGTCTTCTGGGCCGACGACCCCGCCGGCGAGTGGACCGAGGCGGCCGGTGTCGCGCTGCCCGAGGACGCCGACGCCGCGCTCAAGCGCATCTGGCTGATGGTCCCGGGCGAGGAGGACGGGCTGGTGTACGCCGGCGGCGACCCGGGAGTCCTGTTCGAGAGCCGCGACGGCGGCGAGTCCTGGACGCTGAACCGCGCGCTGTGGGAGCACCCCACGCGCCCGAAGTGGGAGCCCGGCGGCGGCGGGCTGTGCCTGCACTCGATCGTCCCGTGGCCGGGCGACCCGCGGCGGCTCGCCGTCGCGGTGTCGGCGGCGGGCGTCTGGCTGACCGAGGACGGCGGCGAGAGCTGGGAGCGCGGCAACGAGGGCCTGGTCGCCGGCTACGCGCCCGAGGGCGCGCCGCCCGACGAGGTTGGCCTCTGCGTCCACCGCCTCGAGCGCGCGCCGTCGCGGCCGGAGCGCGTCTTCATGCAGTTCCACGGCGGCGTCTACCGCTCCGACGACGCCGCGAGGACGTGGACCGACATCGGCGACGGCCTGCCCTCCGACTTCGGCTTCCCGATCGCCGTCGACCCCGCCGACGCCGACAGCGCCTACGTCATCCCGCTCACCGCCGACGTCGACCGCGTCACGCCCGATGGCCGCGTGCGCGTGTACGAGACGCGCGACGCCGGCGCGACGTGGTCGCCCCGCGGCGACGGCCTGCCGGAGCGCGACGCCTTCCTCACCGTCCTGCGCCGCGCGTTCGCGGCGACCGGCGAGGGCGACCGGCTCGGGCTCTACTTCGGCGCGACCTCGGGCGAGGTCTTCGGCTCCGGCGACGCGGGGGCGACGTGGTCCACGATCGCCGCGCGCCTTCCGCCCGTGTACTCCGTCGCCGTGAGCTGACCGGCACGTCGAGGGCGGCCCGGCTGCGATCCTGGGCGCGTGACCCGCGTTCAGCTCCTCGTCGCCGTCGCCGCGCTCGCGCTGCTCGCCCCGGCGACCGCCTCGGCGGCGGAGTGCAGTGGCGAACCCGCCGACGTGCGAGCGATCACGCTCACCGTCGGCGGCCAGCCGGCGACCGGCCTCTACGCGCTGCCCGCCGCGCCGCCGCGCGGGATGGTCGTCTTCGGCCACGGCGCGGCGAACACGACGGACTCGTGGCGAAAGCACCTGGCCGACGTCGCGCGGCGCGAGGGTGTCATCACGGTCGCGATGGACTACCGCGGGATGGAGATCACCGGCCGCAACGAGGAGCGCGGGACGGTGACCGCGCGCGGCTGGCCCGCGAAGGCCGGGGCCGAGGACCTCGTCGCCGCGGCGCAGCACTTCGACCGTGAGTGCCCCGGCCTCCCGGGCATCGTGCTCTACGGCGTCTCGATGGGCGGGAACATGACCGGCCTCGCGATGGCGGCGAAGGCCAAGCGCGCCGACGGCCGCCCGCTGTTCGACTACTGGTTCGCCGTCGAGGGCGTGCACAACCTCGTCGAGAGCTACCAGGAGGCGCGCACGGTCGCGCCCGCGATCGAGTTCGCCAAGACGACGGTGGAGGACATCGAGAAGGAGACCGGCGGGCCGCTCGAGAGCAACAGCGACGCGTTCGCCGAGCGCACGAGCTTCAACCGCGCGCAGGACATCGCCGACTCCGGCGTGCGCGGGGTCGTCATGGTCCACGCGTACGAGGACGGCACGGTGCCGTACAACCAGTCGCAGGAGATGACCCAGCGCCTGCGCGAGGCCGGCGTGCCGACCGACCTCTACTCCGTCGGCGGCCGCGGCTCGGACGAGCAGGACACGACGATCGGCGGCTACGCAGGCGCGCAGACCGGCAACGCCGGCCACGGGTGGGAGGGCTCCGACACCCACGTGGTCATCCAGACCGGCCTCGACCGCCTCGACGCGCTGCTGACGCGCGGCGAGCCGGCGCCGTGCGACCGCGACTTCCGCGTCGACGACGAGCCGTCGAACGTGACGCCCGACCCGAAGGAGGCGC
>DASVRH010000394.1:0-7748 GCA_036388715.1 Solirubrobacteraceae bacterium
CACACGGTCGGGGTTGAGGAAGTCGGTGACCGCCGAGCCCTCCTTGAGGAACTCGGGGCAGGAGACGTAGCGGAAGCCGCTCTTGCCCGTCTCCTCGAAGCGGCGCTTGATGTGGCGCCCCGTGCCCACGGGCACCGTCGACTTCATGATCAGCGCGTGCCGGTCGGAGGCCGGCATGGCGTCGACGACCGAGTACACGGCGCTGAGGTCCGCGTCGCCCGAGTACGTCGGGGGCGTGCCGACAGCGACGAAGAGCAGCCGGGCGTGCTCGAGCGCGTCGTCCAGGTCGGTCGAGAAGTGCAGGCGCCCGCGGTGCTTGGCGACGAGCTCCTCGAGCCCGGGCTCGTAGATCGGGATCTCGCCGCTCTTGAGGCGCTCGATCTTGTCGGCGTCGATGTCGATGCACCAGACCTCGTTGCCGACCTCCGCGAAGCCGGCAGCGGTGACCAGCCCGACGTAGCCGGTCCCGATGACGCCGATGGGCTCACGCGGTCCACTCATGCGAGCGGGCCAGATTATCCGGCGCGGCCCACGCGCGTCAGGGAGCGGGCGATCGCGAGCATCTGCTGGTTCGTCAGCGAGCGCAGCAGCGTGTTCGAGACCCAGTAGGCCGCCTTCTCGGTCTTGAAGGCCACCATCCGCAGCCGGCTGCCGTCCTTGAACAGCAGGTACTTGCGCCCGGCGATCTCGCGCTCCTCGGAGGGGGAGCCGAGGATCGGCGCGTCCTTCCACTCCGTGCCCTGAATGCCGTAGTACTCGCCCAGGCCGGGCGCCTCGACCACGATCCGGTAGGCGCGGTGCAGCTTCTTGTCCTCGTCGTAGATGCCGTACGTGCGGGGCGCGTTCGAGCCGAACCCGTCCCAGTACCGGCTCCCCTTCTTCATGAGCTTCGGGTAGTAGACGGGGAACGGCAGCTTCGGCGCGGCGATGACCGCCTGGTCCTCGCCGGCCACCTTGGCCTCGACCAGCCCGGGCACCTCGGAGCTGGGCCGGTCCTTGCGCTCCGGCTTGTTCGCGCGCGCCTTGGTGGGGCCGGTCGGGCCCTCGGAGGCCTCGGCGTTGAGGAACTCGTCCTTGACCTGCGCGAGCTCGTCCTTGCTGATCGTCACGAACTCCGTGCCGAGGTCGGCGCGGAACTTGATCCGCCGCAGCGGGTCGCGCGAGGACTCGTAGGCGAGCTTGAGCAGGCGCAGGATCGCCGACGGCGAGCGGATGTCGGTGTCGGTGTAGCGGCCGAACAGCTCGAGCAGCTTGTCGCGGTCGCGGAACAGCTCGTTGACGCCGGTCTGGTCCTTGGCCAGCGAGAGGTAGTGCTGCTGGCGGGCGCCGCGGACGATGTCGGTGTCGAGGTGGCGGAAGCGGACGAAGTCCAGCGACTTCTGCCCGCACAGCTTCTGGTAGCCGGGCTTGAGGTCGATCGTCGCGTACTTCGTCGGGCTCGCGTACGGCGGCGCGTTGTCGTTGAAGTAGCGGCGGTCCACGTCGACGTAGAAGCAGCCGAGCCGCTCGACGGCCTTGCTGAACGCCCCGAAGTTGATGTTGATGACGTGGTGGATGGGGAACGGCTCGCCGTCCGCCTCCTCCATGAGCTGCTTGATCTTGCGGATCGTGGCCTCGGGGCCGCCGATCGAGTACGCCGCGTTGATCTTGTCCGAGTAGATGCCGTTCGGGCCGCGGTACTTGACCTTCAGGTCGCGTGGGATGCTCAGGACGGCGGTCGCGCCCTGATCGGGATCCAGCCGGACGAGGATGATCGTGTCCGACCGCGGCTTGATCCCCATCGCCTTGTCGGCGTAGCGCCGGTCCGAGCCGAGGACGAGGATCGTCTGCGGGTCGCCCGAGTCGACCTCCTCCAGCACGCCCTCGTCGAGGTCGAGCTTGTTGCCGTTGCGGTTGAACGCGTCGACCAGGCTGTCGATCTCGAGCAGCAGGGCCGTCGCGGTGCCGGCGCCGGTCAGGAAGACGATCGCGACCATCGCCGCGAGGAACCGCTTCCACATGCTCCGGGCCAGCCGGGGAGGCTCGTCGTCGAAGGGCTCGGCGCTCACTTCTTCTTCGCCGCCTTCGCGGTCGTCAACGACGCCGCGAGGGCCAGCATCTGATCGTCGCGCAGCTTCATCGTCAGCGTGTTGGAGATCCAGTACACCCCGGCGCTCGTCCTCCAGGCCACGAAGCGCAGCTTCTTGCCGCTGCGGAACAGCTCCAACGTCCTGCCGTCGACCCGCCGGACCGCGCTGGGATGCGCAAGGAGCGGCGGTGTGCCCCAGGTCGTGCCCTGCACACCGTAGTAGGCGCCCTCGACGACCGACTCCACCACCGTGAAGCGATAGGCCGTGTGCGGCTTGTCCGCGCGGTCGCGGATCTCGTAGATGCGCGGATTCTGCTCGCCCGAGCCCTCCGAGTAGCGGCCGTTGGCCGTCAGGTACGCGGGGAACCGCAGCGGGATCTCGAGCTTGCGCTTGCCCTTGGCCCGGCTGACGAGCGTGCGGCCGACCTCGCGCCCGTCGACCATCTCGCCCGCCGCGACGAGGCCCTCGAGCGACTTCGGCCGCGGCTTGCGCTTCGTGGCCCCCGACCCGCCGGACAGCGGCTCGGGCTCGTCCTGGTCCTCGCCGCCGTGCATGAAGTCGTCGACGACCGCCGCGACATCCTCCGGGGAGGCCTCGACGAAGTCGACCTCCTGCTCGCCGACGAAGTCCTTCGCGAACCGCGCCGGGAACTCCATCTGGCGGACCGGCTTGGTCGCGGAGTACAGGCCGAGCTTCAGCAGCCGCAAGAAGCCGGAGAACGTCGAGAGGTTGCGGTCGGTCTGCGTGTGCCTCCCGAAGATGTCCGAGAGCTTCTCGCGGTCGTTGATGAGGCTGCTCGTGCTCAGCTGGTCCTTGGCCGAGCGCAGGTAGTCCTGCTGGCGCGCGGCGCGGACGAGGTCGTTGTCGGCGTGGCGGAAGCGCACATAGTCGAGGCTGTCCTGGCCGCAGAGGCGCTGGTAGCCGGCGGGCACGTCGATCTCGGCGTAGCGCTGGCCGACCGGCAGGCCGTCGTTCGAGTGGAAGTAGCGACGGTCGACGTCGATGTAGAAGCAGCCGAGCGCGTTGACCGCCTCGCGGAAGCCGCCGAAGTTCACGTTGACGACGTGGTTGATCTTCAGGCCCGTCAGCTCGCGGATCGTGCGGACGGTGAGGTCCGGCCCGCCGAGCGCGTACGAGTCGTTGATCTTCATGTAGCCGTGCCCGGGGATGTACGTCCGCAGGTCGCGCGGGATCGAGAGGACCGTCGTCGCCGACTCGTCCGGGTCCATGCGGACGAGCATCATCGTGTCCGACCGCGCCGGGTCGCCGTTCTTCTTGTCGATCCAGCGACGGTCCGAGCCGAGCAGCAGCAGCGTCTGCGCCTTGCCCGGCTTGGGGACCTCGACCGAGCCCGGGTCGACGATGGGCGGGCCCTTGTCGGGCGGTGGGACGTACTTCTCGAGCTCGAGCAGCGCCGCGGTGGCGCTGGCGCCGGCCGTCAGCAGCACGATGAGCAGCCCCGCCAGAGCGGACCGCAGGAGCATGCGGTCGCGCCGGGGCGGCTCCTCCGTCACGCCAGGCCGCCCTCGACCGCCCGCAGCTCCGGCGGCTGGATCTCGGCCGGGTTCGCCAGCCGCTCGGGGAGCGTGGCGATGAAGTCCGCCAGCGCCTTGCGGTAGATCGCCAGGGAGTCGACGGAGACCCACTCCGTGGGCCCGTGGTGGCCGGCGCCGACCGGGCCGAACTCGACCGCGGGGATGCCCTGGTCGAGGAACGTCGTCGCGTCCGACGCGCCGTCGCGCCCGACGCTCAGCGTCTCGACGCCGGCGAACCGGCGGGCCGCCTCGCGCAGCGCGAGGACGTACGGGTTGTCGCGCGCGACGACCGCGGGCTTCCAGGTCGCGCAGCGCTCGATCTCCACGTCGGGGATCGCGCGGATCTGGCTGAGGATCGCGCCGGGGTCCTGGTTGGGGAGGTAGCGGATGTCCACGTCCATCTCGCAGCGGTCCGGCACCTTGTTGAAGGCGTCGCCCCCCTCGATCCGCGCGAGGTTGATGCTCGGGCGGTCGAAGAGGTCGGACGACTCGCGGCTGAAGGGCAAGGTCTCGATTCGACGGAACGCGTCGTGCGCCTTCAGGATCGCGTTGTCGCCCAGCCACGGCGTCGAGCCGTGGGCCGCCATGCCGCTGACGCCCAGGCGCAGCGCGAGGACGCCCTTGGCCTGCACGCCGATGTGCAGGTCCGTCGGCTCCCCGGTGATGGCGAAGTCGCCGGTGAGCCCCTCGCGCATGAGCCAGTCGATCGCGTGCGTCTCGACGTCCTCGGACTCCTCGTCGGGGACGCAGACGAAGCGGACGCGGACGCGGTCCTGCGCGGCGGCGTCGGCGACGGCGCACATCATCGCCGCGAGGCCGCCCTTCATGTCGTAGGCGCCGCGGCCGATCAGCCGGTCGCCCTCGAGGCGCGGGACGAACTGCTCGGCGTGCGCGGGGACGACGTCGATGTGGCCGTGCAGGATGATCGTCGGGGCGACGCCCTCGGGCGCGCCGACATCGGCCACGATGACCGGCAGTCCCTCGTAGTCGTGGCTGCGCACGTCGATGTCGCGCGCCTCCAGCCACCCCTTGACGAACCCCGCCGCCGCGATCAGCCCGTCGAGCGACGAGGTGTCCGTGGCGATGAGCCGTTCTGCGAGAACGCGTTCGTCCATTGCGACGGTCGAGTCTAGAGGGGGTCCCCCACGGGTAACCCGGAGGCACCGTGGGGGGACGCATCCCGACCAGGCCGCTGGCGGTCATCGCCGCCGCGATCCTCGTTGCCGCGCTCGTCGCCCTCCTCGTCGAGGCCACGACGGGCGAGGCGACGCTGGTGGACGAGGCACAGACGCTGCTCTGGTGGCTGGGCGCCGCCGTGCTCGGCGGGGCGCTCGCGCTGTGGACGTTCTGGGACGAGCACCGCCGGGCCGGGGCGCGGGCGGCCGAGGCCGAGGCGCGCGCCCGCGAGGAGCTCCAGCGCGAGATCGACCTGCGCGAGGAGGACCTGCGCGACCGCGACCAGGAGCTCGACCGCGAGCGCCGGCAGAACGAGCGGCTGCGCGCGCGCGACGCGCGCGAGCGCGACGTCAACCGCGAGCTGCGCAAGAAGCTGGCCGAGCTGCAGCACAAGAGCGGGGCGCTGGGCGAGTGGCGCGACATCCCCACGCTCGTGCTCCAGACGGCGGTCGCGCTGACCGAGGCCGAGAAGGGGATCCTGCTGACCCGGGGCGACGGCGACGGGCTCGACGTGGCCGCGCAGAGCGGCTTCGACTCCGATGAGCGGCTCGAGCAGCTGGCCGAGCGCTTCGGCGGCGAGGCGCTCGAGCAGGACCGCACGCTACGCGAGGACGACCTGCTCGCCATCCCGATCTACGTGCGCGACGAGCTCAACGGCGTGATCGTCTGCGTCGACGAGGCGGGCGACTTCGACGGGCTGGAGGACGAGGTCCTCCTCGCCCTGGGCGACCACGCCGGCGCCATCCTCCAGAACGCGCGCCTGCACGGCGAGCTGCGTGGGTCCTACCTGGCGACGGTGACGATGCTCGCCGAGGCGATCCAGGCCAAGGACCCGTTCCTGCGCGGGCACTCCGAGGAGGTCTCGGCGTACGTCGGCGCGGTCGCCGAGCACCTGGGGATGGACGGCGATCAGCGCGAGCGGCTCGTGTTCGGCTCGCTCCTGCACGACGTCGGCAAGATCGGGATCAGCGAGCGGATCCTCCACAAGCCGGCGCGGCTCACGCCCGAGGAGTTCGCGATCGTCCAGCTGCACCCGCGGATCGGCTACCGGCTGCTCGAGCAGGTCCCCGCGCTGCGGCCGATGGCCGCGGCGATCCTGCACCACCACGAGCGCTACGACGGCGGCGGCTACCCGAGCGGGCTGCGCGGCGAGCAGATCCCGCTCGAGGCGCGGATCGTCGCCGTGGCCGACGCCTTCAGCGCGATGACGGCCGACCGGCCCTACCGCGACCGCATGCCGATGGAGGAGGCGTGCGCCGAGCTCGAGCGCCACGCCGGGACGCAGTTCGACCCCGAGATCGTGCGCATCTTCTGCGAGGAGGTCCGCAAGGCGCCGCCCGACGCCGGCGACCCGCTCGCCGCGGCCCTCGACGACGCCGAGCTCCAGGTCCACCGCGGCGACGCCGAGCCGGTGCTCGGCGCGGGCGCGCTCGCGCTGACCGACTCGCTCACCCTCCTCTACTCCCACCGCCACCTGCACGAGGCGGCGGCGGCCGAGTCCGAGCGCGCGCGGCTCC
This sequence comes from Solirubrobacteraceae bacterium, assembly GCA_036388715.1. Lineage (GTDB taxonomy): Bacteria > Actinomycetota > Thermoleophilia > Solirubrobacterales > Solirubrobacteraceae > CADCVT01. The sequence goes on from DASVRH010000394.1 coordinate 6,298, forward strand.
AGAGCGATAGCTTCGTCGTCGTGCTCGTCTCGGTGGACGCCGTGCCGGAGGTCAACGCGTCGCGCGGCTACGCGGACGGCGACGCGCTGCTGCGCCGCGCCGCCCGCGCGCTGAGCTCGTTCGCCGTGCGCGTCGGCGCGACCGCGGCACGCGAGGGCGGGATCGTGCTCGGCCTGCTGGTCCCGGGAGGCAACGTCCCCGACGAGGGCGCGCTGGCCGGCGACGTGGCCGACGCGCTGCGCGAGGACGCCGGCGACGTCCGCGTGGCCGTGGCCCGGTCGCGGCCCGGGGAGCACGGCGACGCGGTCATCGCGCGCGCGCACTCCTCGCTCGCGGCGGAGCCGAGCACGGCACGCCCGTGAGCGACGCCGTCATCGCCGTCCACGGAGGGGCGGGCGCGTGGGGCGCCGGCCACGACGAGGCCGTCGCGGCGCTGACCGCGGCGCTGCGCGACGGCGAGGCCGCCCTGCGCGCCGGCGCCGACGCCCTGACCGCGGTGCAGGCCGCCGTCGAGGTGCTCGAGGACGCGCCGATCCTCAACGCCGGCCGCGGCGCGCTGCCGACGGCGAGCGGCGCGCACGAGCTCGACGCGGCGATCATGGACGGGACGAGCAGGGCCGCGGGCTCCGTCGCCGCCGTGCGCGGCGTGCGCCACCCCATCGCCCTCGCCCGTCACCTCCTCGACGCCTCTCCGCACGTGATGGTCGTGGGAGAGGGCGCTCGCGTGCTGGCCGAGGAGGCCGGGCTCGAGCTCGTCGGGCCCGAGTGGTTCGACACCGAGGTGGACAGCCAGCCGGCCATCGCCCCCGCCGGCGGGTCGCCGCACGGGACCGTCGGCGCCGTGGCCCTCGACGCCGCCGGGCGGCTCGCCGCCGCCACCTCGACCGGCGGGCGCCAGGGCCAGGTCGACGGTCGCGTCGGCGACTGCCCGCTCATCGGCGCCGGCACCTACGCCGACAACGGCTGCGCGGTCTCGGCGACCGGCGACGGCGAGGAGCTGATCCGCGCGGTCGCCGGCCACCACGTCGCGACGCTCGTGCGCGACGGCGGCGTGGCCGTCGACGTTGCGTGCGACACCGTCCTGCGCGAGGTCAAGCGCCTCGGCGGCACGGCGGGACTGATCGCCGTCGACACGGAGGGCACCGTCGCGCTGCGCTTCACCACCGAGGCGATGGCGCGCGGGTTCATGCGCGCGGGCGGCGAGCCCTTCGTGGCGGTGCGGGCCTGAAGCGCCTCGTCGTCCTGGTCGTCGCCCTGGGCGCGGGGTTCCTCGCGTTCTGGGTCTTCGACCTCCTGGATTCCGAGCAGGTCCGCGACTGGATCGAGCCGCTTGGGCCGGCGGCCGCCCCCGTCTACGTCGTCGTCTCCGCCGTGCTCGGCGCGGCGCTCGTGCCCGGCGGCATCCTCGCCGCGACGAGCGGCCTGCTCTTCGGCGCGGCGCTCGGGACGCT
>DASVRH010000395.1:0-4684 GCA_036388715.1 Solirubrobacteraceae bacterium
CTGTGGGAGATCCGCCAGGCGCTCGGGCGCGAGGACATCCTCATCTCGGACGTCGGCCTCCACAAGCTGTGGATCGCCCGGATGTTCCCGGCGCACGAGGCGAACACCGTCCTCATCGCCAACGGCCTGGCCGGGATGGGCTTCGCGGTGCCCTGCGCGATCGCGGCGAAGCTCGTGCACCCGGACCGCCACGTCGTGACGGTCAACGGGGACGGCGGCTTCCTCATGAACGTGCAGGAGCTGGAGACGGCGGTGCGCCTGCGCACGCCGATCGTGAACGTCGTCTGGGAGAACCACCAGTACGGCTCCATCGTCTGGAAGCAGGACAAGAAGTTCGGCCGCCATTTCGGCGTCGACTTCACGAACCCGGACTTCGTCAAGCTCGCCGAGGCGTTCGGGATGCCGGCGTGGCGCTGCGAGGCGGCCGACGACTTCGGCCGCCACCTCCGGCACGCGCTCACGCTCGACGTGCCGTCGCTGATCGTCCTGCCGATCGACTACTCGATCGACGTCGCCATCTCCGAGGAGCTCGGGACCGAGACCGTCGCGTTCTAGGGGCGCGCCTCGTGCGGCTCGCCCTTGTTCGTCCACCGCAGGAGGTCGGCGACGGCGCGCAGGTCGCCGATCGCGCCCCAGTCGAGGACCTCGACGGCGCCGCTCGCCGTCACCGCCCGCAGGGCGCCGTCCTGGACCCACGCGACCGCGCCGGTCGCGGTCACCGCGGCGGGCGTCCGCTCCGGCGGCGCCGCGCCGGCCCCGCACCAGTCGTCCGCGCCCCGGCGGAGCGTCGCGCCGGTGTCGGCGTCGACGCTCACGACGTGCTCGCGGTTGCAGCCGTTGTACTTGTCGTAGCTCTCGAGGACGAACGCGACGACCCCCTCGCCCGTCCCCGCGACCCGCACGACGGTCCCGGACGTCATGCCGCCGCTCTCGACGAGGACGACCCGGTCGCGCCCGCTGCCGAGCCGGCAGGCCCGCCACACGAGCCGCTCGCGCTCGGTCCCGCGGGCGTGCCAGGCGAAGGTGACCTGCACGCCCTGGCCCTCGGCGACGGTCCGGGCGCCGCTGCGCAGCGGGCAGCCGGCGCGCAGGGGCGGCGGGGCGAGGTCGGCGGAGCGGAACGCGCCGTCGCCGATCCAGTCGAGCGTCGTCGCGCCCGCGGCCTCCACGAGCTCGATGAAGCCCCGGTCGAGCTCGCGGGGCGCGCCGGGACGGATCAGGTGCCGGGCGAGGAGCGCGTCCGGCCCGCCGCGCGGCCCCTCGACCCACGCGACGCGCGGCCCGACGACGAGCGCCTCGCGGATCCGCAGCGGGGCGGCCACGCGCCGGATGACCCGCCGCCGGCCCCTCGCGCGGTCGCACACGACGACCGCGCGCGGCTTCGCCGACGCGACGAAGCGGGGCGCGCCGGGCCGGCGCTCGCACGCGCCCGCCGTGGCGGGCCACGCCGCCAGGAAGCACGCCACCGCGAGCGGTACGCCGATCCGTCGCATGCCACCGCAACGCGCCTGATCGCGGAACGTTGCGCGGGGGTAGGTTTCCGGCATGGCCGGAACAGCGACTTCTTCAGAGCAGCAGATCGTCGACGGCGTCCCCAAGGGGCTCTACATCGGCGGCGAGTGGCGCGACGCCGCCGAGGGCGGCACGCTCGGCGTCGAGGACCCGGCCACCGGTGAGACGATCGCCGAGGTCGCCGACGCGCAGCCCGACGACGCGAGGGCGGCGATGGACGCGGCCGCGGGGGCGCAGCTCGAGTGGGCGAACACCCCGACGCGCGAGCGCGGCGAGGTCCTGCGCAAGGCCTACGAGCTGATCGTCGAGCGCGCCGACGACCTCGCGGTGCTGATGACGCTCGAGATGGGCAAGCCCGTCGCCGAGTCGAAGTCCGAGGTTCTCTACGCCGCCGACTTCCTGCACTGGTACGCCGGCGAGGCGACGCGCATCGAGGGCACGTACAAGCCGGCCGAGAAGGGCGGCTTCCGCGTGCTGACGATGCGCCAGCCCGTCGGGCCGTGCGTCTTCATCACGCCGTGGAACTTCCCGCTCGCGATGGGCACCCGCAAGATCGGCCCGCAGATCGCCGCGGGCTGCACGGCGGTCATCAAGCCGGCCAAGCAGACGCCGCTGTCGATGCTCGCGCTCGCGCAGATCCTCGAGGAGGCCGGGTTGCCCGGCGGCGTGCTGAACGTCATCACCGCGAAGTCGTCGGGCTCGGTGATGGAGCCGCTCATCAAGGACCCGCGCACGCGCAAGCTGTCGTTCACCGGCTCCACCGAGGTCGGGAAGAAGCTCATCGAGCAGTCGGCCGAGCAGGTGCTGCGCGTGTCGATGGAGCTCGGCGGCAACGCGCCGTTCCTCGTCTTCGACGACGCGGACGTCGACGACGTCGTCGAGGGCGCGATGATCGCCAAGATGCGCAACATCGGCGAGGCGTGCACCGCGGCCAACCGCTTCCACGTCGCCGAGGCGGTCGCCGACGAGTTCGCCGAGAAGCTCGCGAAGCGGATGGGCGAGCTGAAGGTCGGCCGCGGCACCGAGGAGGACGTGAAGGTCGGGCCGCTCATCGACGGCGACCAGCGCGACAAGGTCGACGAGCTCGTCCAGGACGCGAAGGCCCAGGGCGCCGACGTGCTCACCGGCGGCGAGCCGATCGACGGCGGCGGCTACTTCTACAAGCCGACGGTGCTCGCCGGCGTGGGCGGCGGCGCGCGCCTGCTGAAGGAGGAGATCTTCGGGCCGGTCGCGCCGATCACGACGTTCTCCGACGAGGAGGAGGCCATCCGCGCCGCCAACGACACGGAGTACGGCCTCGTCGCCTACGTCTACACGTCGAACCTCAAGCGGGCGTTCCGCGTCATCGAGGGGCTCGAGACCGGCATGGTCGGGCTCAACCAGGGGCTCGTCTCCAACGCCGGCGCTCCGTTCGGCGGCGTCAAGCAGTCGGGCTTCGGCCGCGAGGGCGGCAAGGAAGGCATCGAGGAGTACCTCGAGACGAAGTACGTCGCGATGAAGCTCTAGGCGGGCAGCGCCCGGCGCAGCTCGTCGCGCGAGTGGATCCCGAGCTTCTGGTAGGCGCGGGCCAGGTGGTTCTCGACGGTCTTGATCGTCACGAAGAGCTCCTGCGCGATCTCGCGGTTGGTCAGGCCGCTCACCGCGAGGTCGGCGACCCGCCGCTCGCTGGCCGTGAGCGCCTCGGCGCCGGTGAACTGCGCGCGCCGCGGGCGCGCCCCGGCGGCGAGCAGCTCGGCGTGCCCGCGCTCGGCGAGCGCGACCGCGTGGCACGAGCGGGCCAGCTCGACGCCGTCGCGCAGCGTCGCTCGGGCCTCGGCGCTGCGGCCGCGACGGCGGAGCGCCTCGCCCAGGTCCACACACGCGCGGGCGAGCTCGAGCCGCGACGGCGAGCGCTCGAGGTGGGCGACCGCCTCCTCGAGCGCGGACAGCGACGCGTCGCCGTCCTCGCCGACGCAGCCGATCGTGCGCAGCGCGCAGCCGATCGCGGTGTCCGTCCCCCAGCCGCGCGCGACCTCGAGCTGCTCGGCGGCCAGGCGCCGCGCCTCGTCGTGGTCGCCCGTCGCGGCGCGGGCCTCCGCGGCGAGCGACCGCCACCCGAGCTCCGGATCGCGCAGCCCCCAGCGGGCCTCGCGCTCGGCCACCTGCGCGAGGTCGGCGAGCGCGTCCTCCGGGCGCCCGGCCCTCAGCGCGAGCGTCGCCCGGGCCACGAGCAGGCGCGAGGCGACGAGCACGTCGGGCACCGGGCCGAGCGCGTCGTAGGTCCGCAGCTCCGCCGTGGCCTCGTCGAGCTCGCCGCGCTCGACGAGCGAGTGGACGATGACCGCGACGCGCGTCGGCCAGAACGACGCGTGCAGGCCCATCGCCTCCTGCGCCGCGCGCGAGTCGCTCTCGGCGGCCAGCAGGTCGCCGGCGCGCAGGTAGGCGAACGCGGACGTGTTCGCCACCGCGCCCACGCCGAAGAGCGAGCCGCGGCTGCGCGTCTCGGCGAACGCGGCGTCGAGCGCGGCGCGCGCCTCCCGCGCGCGGTCGCACAGCGTCAGCGCGAAGATCGCGTGGTTGAGCGCCCACGACTCCGCCGTCTCCTCGCGCACGAGCAGGCCGTTGGCGATCGCCGTCGTCGCGAGCGCCGCCGCCTCGTCCGCGGTTCCCTCGTGCAGCGAGACGTGCCGGGCGAGCGTCGCGAGCACGACGCACTCGCCGACCGTCCTCCCCTCGAGGCCGCGATAGGCCTCGTAGCGCGGGGGCGCGCCGGCGGGGTGGTGCATGCCCAGCGAGGCCAGCTCGCCCTCGAGGCGCAGCGTGAGCTCGCGGTCGGCGTCGCCCAGCTCCGCCATCGCCTCCTCGAGCGCCGCCACGGCCGCGGGCGGGCCCTCGCTCGCCGCGAGCGCCCGGGCGAGGGCGAGGCGCCGCTGCGCGCGATCCGCTCCGCTGCACGCGAGGCCGACGCTCGAGCGCAGCGCCGCCGAGGCGCCCGCCATGTCGCCGGCCAGGACGCGGGCGTTCCCGAGCTCGGCCAGCACGTCGCCGCGCACGTCGTCGTCCGGCGGCTCGTCGAGCGCGCGCTCCAGGAAGCGCACGGCGGTCGCCCCGGCGCCGTCGCGACCCGCGCCGCGCGCCGCGGCCCGCAGCGTCGCGACGACCGCGGGATCGCCTGCCGGGGGCGAGGCCAGCA
>DASVRH010000396.1:0-7454 GCA_036388715.1 Solirubrobacteraceae bacterium
GCCGTGGTCCTCGCCGCTCTGGCCGTGGTCCTCGCCGGACTGGCCGCTGTTGCCCTGCGGGCCGTTGCCCTCAGAGTTGCCCGGGTTGCCCTGCGGGCCGTTGCCCTCGGACTGGCCGGGGTTGCCCTGCGGGCCGTTGCCCTCGGACTGGCCGGGGTTGCCCTGCGGGCCATTGCCCTCGGACTGACCGGGGTTGCCCTGCGGGCCGTTGCCCTCCGAGTTGCCGGGCTGGCCGTGCTGGCCGTTGTTGCCCTCGGACTGGCCGGGGTTGCCCTGCTGGCCGTGCTGCCCCTGCTGGCCCTCGTTGCCGTTGCCCTCCGGGGCGCCGGGGTTCCCGGGCTGGCCCGGGTTGTTGTTGCCTGCGTTGCCGTTGCCGGGCTTCTCGGCGTCGGCGAACATGGGCACGGCAAGACCTGCGGTAAGGACGACCGGCGTGAAAATACGCACGGCACGCCCGAGACGAGGAGTCGGGTTCTCCGACATGGTGTCCTCCTTGACGACTTTCTCCGGGTGCCGAGCCGGTAGCTGAGCCATCTCTCCGGCGCCCCCGGCACCGGTGAGACCTCTGGCTTTGCGTCCCCGCCTCGCGACGGGGTTGCCTTTTGCGTCTCGAAGGACCAACGAGGTCCGGCTTCAGTGCCTTCCCTCGTGCTCCGCGATGCAAGGTAGGTGAAGCGGCCGCCCTTGCAAATCGAACGATCGGCCATGGACGGTCCCATGGCCGATCGCCGAACGTCTAGGAGCTGCGCTTCCTGACCCGGAACGCGACGCGGTTGGCGCTGTCGTAGCCGCCCTCGCCGAGACCCTTGTCGTCGATGGCGCGCGAGTAGAGCACGTACCGCCCGGGCCGCAGGCGCCGCTTGAGCGTCACGCGCCAGGCCTCGCGCCCGCGGGCGCGCACCCACGGCGGCGCCGTGCACTTGCGGATGCGGCGGAACCGGCCGGTCGGCGCGAGCCCGCGGCAGCGATCGTCGCCGCGCAGCCGCGCCAGCGCGACGTCGACGTAGGCGACCTCGCCGTCGACGTCGGCCGCCGTCCCGGTGAGCCGGCGCGAGCGCGCGCCGGGCCGCTTCGCGCGCGACGTCGGGGCCGCGTTCGTCGCGGGCGGAAGGCGCCGCGTGCCGGGGGCGGGCTCCTGCTGCTGGCCGCCGCCGCCGCCGGGCTGCTGTCCGCCGCCACCGCCGGAGCCGTCGCCGGGCTGCGTCGGCGGGTTGCCGAAGTCCGGGTTCGGGTTGTCCTCGGTGAAGACGGCCATGCGCGCCTCACCGACGTACGTGCCCTCGGCGCCTGTCGCCGCGACGACCCGCGCGAGGTACGTCCCCGCCTCGACGATGGCGCTGACCGACTCGGCCGAGCTGCCGCTCGTGCTCGAGCGGATCAGGGCGCCCGGCTCGCCGCTCTCGTCGGACTCGAACAGGTAGAGGTCGAAGTCGACCGCGTTCGGGTCCTCGCTGTCGGTGGTGACCTGGAGCTGGCCCTTGCCCGTCGCGCGGATGAGCGTGTCGTCGCAGCCCTTGCCGGGGCCGCAGGGGACGAACGCGCCCACCTCGGCGAGGGCGGCGGCGCCGCTGATCGGCCCTCCGTCCCAGCCGAAGCCGTCGCCGCCCGGGCTCAGCGAGGCGTCCCGCTGCGGCTCGGCGATCGCCACGGTGGCGGTGGCCAGGAGCGCCGCGCTGATCGCGGCGAGGGTGATCTTGTGGCGATGTCTCATCGGATCTTGAACCTGAGGACGTTGGTCTTGGTGCGAGGCTCGAGGTTCCCCTCGGCGTCGACGCCACGGGCGACCGCGACGTAGCGGCCCTTCGGGAGACGTGCCCCGATCGCGTACTTCCACCGCGCAGCCCGGCCCGGGCGCCGCACGCGTGCGACGACGTAGGGCAGGCGGCCGCACCGCGTGCGCTTGGTGAACCGGCCCTGGTCGTCGAGGAAGCGGCAGCGCTTGCCGGCGCGGCGCGCGATCGACAGGTGGACCTGCGCCACGTGCGGCGTCAGACCCTCGGGCGCGGAGTCACGCGACCCGCCGCCCAGGACGATCCGGCGCCGCGACGCCCTGGTGAAGCGCTTCGCGAACGTGGTCTCCGGAGGCGTGCGGTCGACCAGCGTCAGGCTCTGGGCCTGGGCGATCGACGTCGGCGTCACCGCGCTGGGGCCGCTCGTCGGCAGCGTGCCGCCGCACGGCATCTCGAACGACTGGACCTCGTTGCGCCAGATCGTCACCTGCTTGGTCTCGTAGACCTTGCCGGCCTCGTCCTCGCACGTGAGCGTCCAGCTCTCGCGCTTGCCCGCCTTGAACTCGAACGGCCGCGTCGATGGCGTGACCGTCCACGAGAACACGCTGTTGGCGGGCACCCGCGTCGTGTACTCCAGGCCGTCGTCGAACAGGATCGGCTCCGTCGGGTCCACGCAAGCGTCGGGGCGCTCGCCGGTCGGGCCGTTCGGGTCGATGTTCAGGTCGACCACCGTCGCGATCGTGCAGATCTCGCTGGTGGACGTCTTGAAGTCCTTCTTCAGGCGCAGGACCCGGCCCGCCGGCGCGCGGCCGACGAGCGTCGAGTGCAGCGGGTACTGGCCGGCCGCCTCGACGACGCGCATCAGCGCGCGCCGGACGCCGCGGCCCGAGCCGTTGCCCGTCCACTGCTCGACGACGCCGCGGTCGTAGGAGATGTGGAAGTTGCCGCCGTCGCCCGACTCGGGGCCGAGCTCCATGGTGTAGCCGAACGAGCCGGCCGCGCCGTAGTTCCAGTCCTCCGTCGTGCCCGACGTGTCGTAGAGCTCCCAGCCGTACTGCGACGTGTAGCCGGTGTCGGCCGCCATCGCGTCGCCCAGCGCCTTGAGCGCCTCCTCGTCCGGCGCGAGGCCGTCCGTGTGCCGGCCCGGCGGGCGCAGCACGAGCGACGCGAAGTTGTGCATCGTCAGCATCGCGGTGACGTCGTGCTTCTGGGAGAACTCGTGGACGGACTGCGTCTCCTCCTCGGAGAACGGCCCGGTCCCGCGGTAGGTCTGCGAGTTCGGCATCGTGCTCGCCCCGCGGCCGCCCCAGCCGAAGCCGTAGTTGCGGTTCGGGTCGACGCCGCCGTTCAGGTCGCAGGGAGCGCTCGGGTCGGGGCCCTTGCAGTTCTTGCGCCGGTAGGCGAACGAGCCGCCGTTGCCGGCCGCCTCCGCCGTGCTCGGCGCGCCGAGCTCGTCCGACGGCGAGGTCGCCGTGCGCGAGGAGACGTAGCCGTCCGGGTTGATGATCGGCACGACGACGACGCGGACGCGCCGCAGCAGCTCGGTGACGGCCTCGTCGTTGCCGAAGTTCTTGGCGAGGTGGATCCCCATCTCGAGGATCAGCTCGCCCGCCGGCCACTCACGCGCGTGGTGGACGCCGACGAGCAGCGCCACCGGCTTCTGGTCGTCGGTGCGGTTGACGTCGGAGGAGATCTCCACGCCGATCTGCTCGCGGCCCTGGAACGTCTTCTTGGGCAGCGTGATCGGCCGGACGATCGCCGGGTAGTCGGCCGCCAGCTTCTTGAGGTCGGCGGCGAAGTCCTCGTACATGCGGTAGTCGTCGCGGCCCGACGGCAGCGGCGAGCGGCGGCCGTTCAGCAGCCGCTGGTAGGCCTTCGTCTTGGCCCGCTCGCGCGCGTCGAACGCGTTGAGGTCCTCGGTGACGACGCGGTACTCGAAGCCGGCCGCCTTCAGCAGGTCGAGCTCGTCGGGCGTGTAGGTGATCGCCGTGATGCCGCCGCCGTGGGCGTGCGGGCTGTCGGCGACGTCGATGTCGAGCGCCTGGAGCAGGCCCAGCGAGTTGCGGTAGGGCAGCTCGATGTCGACGACCTTCGGCGCGGGCGGCAGCTCGGCCATCCCGCGCACGGGCAGCAGCGTCGAGGCGATCTCGAGCTGCGCGGTGCGCGCCGAGCCGCTCAGGCGGCAGGCCTGGATCTCGAGCGCCTGCCCGCCGGCGACGTTGGCGGTCACGACCTCGGAGGCGCCCCAGGCGCCGGAGCCGCCGAGGCGCTTGCCGGTGGAGCGGTCGAAGATGGCCAGGTCCCAGTCGCTGCCGTCGGCGCCGGCGAGCGAGGCGTGGATGGCGGCGGGGGCCGCGGAGGTCCACGTGGTGGTCACGACGCCGCGGCGGCCGGCGAGCCGGTCGGTCGCGCAGTCGGTCCGGTCGAGCGTGCCGGCGGCGGTCTGGGTCTGGCGGAACGCGCCGTCCCGGGCGCCCGCGGCGGGCGAGGTGGTGGGCACGGCGAGCGCGCCGGCGACGAGCGCCGCGAGGGCGGTCAAGCGAAATCTCATGCTGGCTGCCAACGACGGGCAGTCAGCGAACTTGCGCTTACAGGCCCGCCCGCTTCGCCAGCTTCGCCGCGCGGGGGAAGCGCGTGGCCAGCCGGGCGGGGAGCCTGGCGCGCCGCTCCTCCACGCTGCCGTCCTCGCCCACGACCAGGACGAGCGGCTCCGCGCCGGCTTCGCGGCGCAGGCGGCCGGTCATCTTGAAGCCGGCCACGGTCAGGCGCGCGAAGGCCTCCCACTCGCCGGCCGGCAGCGCCGACCCCGCGGCCGCGGCGCGGGCGGAGAAGCGCGCACGGCCGCGCAGCACGGCGCGCACGCCCTTGGGCCCGTCCTCCAGCTCGACCGACCACTCGCCGGGCAGGTCGAACTCGACCTTGCTCTCCGGCGCTCGCACGAAGACGTGGAGGTCCGACGCCTCGACCTCCGGCGTCGCGTCGCGGTCCTCCTCGAACCGGACGCCGTCGGCCGCCAGCCAGCGCAGCCCCCCGTCGCGGCGCTCGAAGCGCACGCCCTCGCGGGCGAAGCGCGCCTCGAGGTCGAGGACGAGCTCGTCGCCCTCGTCGTGGATCGCGTCGACACGGACGACGGTCCCCAGGCCCGCCTCGTAGGCGGCGAGCGCCTTGAGTCCCTCGTAGTCGCCCGCGCGCACGAGCGCGGCGCGCACCCGCCAGTTCAGCGGCAGCAGCGCGTCGACCGACTCGGGGAAGCGCTCGAGCGTGAGCCTGCGGATCTCGTCGTAGCGGGCGCGGCGGTAGGCCTCGTCCCACTTCAGGAACGGCGGCCCGCCGGCGCGGCCGAGGAGCTTGCCGCGCAGCCAGCGCGTGTAGAGCCGGTCGCGCAGCTCGCCGGGCTCGGTGTGCTCGTCGATGAGGTCGAGGACCTCTCGCACGCCCTCGTAGTACTCCACCGGGTCGAACGGCTTCGACGACGCGTTGACCTCGCGGTCGCGGAGCATCCAGTGGTAGCAGGGGTAGTCGGCGAGGACGGAGATCGAGCGCGCGTGGAAGTAGGCGTGCATGACGAACGGGTGGTCCTCGAGCCGGCGCTTGCCCTCGGGGAAGCGGATGCCGTTCTCGTCGAGCAGCGACCGCCGGAAGAGCTTGTGCGGCGAGAGCAGCCAGAGGATCGCGCCCCAGTCGCCGAGCCTGACGCCGCTGCGGTTCTCGGCGAACAGCGTTCGCGGGACGAGCTTGCCCGGCCCGTACCCGACGACCTTGCCGATGACGACGTCGGCGTCGTCGCGCAGCGCCATCGCGTACATGCGCTCGAGCGCCTCGGGCATCAGCCAGTCGTCGTTGTCGACGAAGTACACGAAGTCGCCGCGGGCCATCTCGATGCCGACGTTGCGCGGGCGCCCGGGCCAGCCCGAGTTCGGGATGTGGTCGACGCGGACGTGGTCGTGCTCGGCGGCGAGCGCGTCGAGCCGCCCCGGCGTCTCGTCGGTCGAGCCGTCGTCGACGAAGATCACCTCGTACTCGGCGCGCGGCAGGGACTGCTCGTGCACGAGCGTGCGGATGCAGTCGTCGATGTTCGCGCCCGGGTTGAAGACCGGGACGATGACGCTGACCTTCATCCGGTCCGGGCGGGGAGGTAGCCCCAGGCCTCGGTGATCTCGCGCAGCTGGGGCGGGACCTCGTCGGGCGCGGGCAGCGGCTCGGCGGGCTGGATCTGGCCGGACTTGATCTTCTCGCTCCAGTCGCCCAGGCCGGGCTTGAAGCGGCCGTGGTCCTGCTCGCCGTAGTCGAGCATCCCTCGCTCCCACGGCACGCCGAGGAACGCGCACGCCTCGCGCGTGACGCGCTCGGGGTCCTGGGTCAGCTCCTCGTAGCGCACGGTCAGCCCGTCGTAGCGCTGCCGCGCGGTCTCGAGCGCGGTCGCGTAGCGCAGGACCATCTCGAGGTTGCGCTCCTCGGTGTCCTTGTCCTTGCGCGCGGCCTGGCGGGAGCGCGCGGTCGACACCGGGTGGCGGAGCAGGAAGATGAAGCGCGCGTCGGGCCAGCACTCGCGGATGGCGTCGGCGATGAACACGTCGTTCGGCGTCTTGTTGACGAGGTGCCGCTTGCCGCTGGCGGCCAGCTCGCGGTGCAGGACGCGGTCCCACAGCAGGTAGCGGAGCTGCTGCGCGTCGAGCCCGATCTCCTTCAGCGCCTTCTCGGCGTACGCGGCGTCGATCTCCGTCTTGACGTGCCGGAGATGGAGCTCGTGCGGCGAGTGGATCTGCGAGTGGCTGTTGAGCAGCACGCGCAGCAGGGTCGACCCGGAGCGGACGCTCGAGAGGATGAACGCGGGCGCGGTGACCAGGCGGTCGCCCCGGCCGGCCCGCGCCCTGCGCCGGCCCCGTGCCGGCTGGGCGGCGCGGCCGCTCGCGCGGGCCTTCTGGAGCTGGTAGCCGGTCGCGCGGACGAGCGCGTCGTTGATCGTCTTCTTGACCGCCATGGACGGCCATCGAGGCTAGCGGTCCGCCTCGAGCGCGGCGGCCGTCCTCACTCGCCGAGGACGGAGGCGAGGTCGCGCCGCGAGCGGACGCCGAGCTTGCGGTACGCGTGCGACAGGTGGGACTCGACGGTCTTGACGGTGAGGAAGAGCGTCTGCGCGATCTCGCGGTTGGTCTGCCCCTCGGCGGCGAGGTCGGCGACGCGGCGCTCGCTCGGCGTCAGCGACTCGACGCCGCCGGCGAGCAGCGGGCGCAGCTTCTCGCCGGTCGCCTCGAGCTCGGCGTGCGCGCGGCGGGCGATGGCCAGCGCGCCGCCCGGCCGCGATAGCTCCAGCGCGGCGTGCAGCGGCTCGCGCGCGGCGGCGCGCTGGTTGGCCCGCCGCAGCGCGGCCCCGAGGTCGCCGAGCGCCCGCCAGTGCTCGATCCGCGCAGGCCCGCGCTCGGCGATCGCGACCGCCTCGCGCAGCGCGTCGAGGTCGCCCTCGATCAGCCCGCGCGCGCGCAGGAGGTTCGCCGCCGGGCCGGGGGTTCCCCACACCCGGACGTCCTCGCCGCGCTCGTCGAGCACCCGCCGCGCGCCGTCGAGGTCGTCGCGGGCGGCGAGCGCGAGCGCCGCCGTCGCCGGCCAGTGGTGGAACGGCTCGACCATCCCGAGCGCGTCGAGGTCGCGCGCGCCCGCGAGGAGATCGTCGGCCGCCTCCCGCGCGCGGCCCTGCGCGAGCCGCAGCCGGCCCCGCGCGAACAG
>DASVRH010000397.1:0-2390 GCA_036388715.1 Solirubrobacteraceae bacterium
GGCCGGCGCCTCGCGCCCGGCACGTTCGCCGTCGTCGTCCGCTCGCGCGACCGTGCGGGCAACATCGGCTCGAACGCGCCGCGCCCGTTCCGCATCTCGCGCGGGCTGCGGCTGCCCGGCCGGGCGGGCATCACCATCCGCTACCTCGGCGTGCAGCCGCCGGTCGTCCCGATCCGCGCCGGGGACACGGCCGAGGTGGGCGTCGACTCCCGGGGAGCGTCGTGGAACTGGAGCCTGCGCCGGGTCGGCGCGCCGGTCGCCTCACGGCGCGGAAGCCACTCGAGCGGCGGCTCGTTCCGCGTGCGCCCGCCCGACGGCAAGTCCGGCCTCTTCCTCTACGAGGTGCGCACGCGCAACCGCGTCGCGCGCGTCCCGCTCGCCGTCGACGACCGGCAGAAGAACCGCGTCCTCGTCGTGCTTCCCACCACCACGTGGCAGGGCCGCAACCCCGTCGACGACGACGCCGACGGGCTGCCCAACACGCTCGAGAACGGCGGCCCCGTCAAGATCGACCGCGTCTTCGCCCGCGACGGCATGCCGCAGGGCATCACGGAGAACGAGGGCCCGCTCCTCGCGCACCTCGACCGCCGCGGGCTGCGCTACGACCTGACGACCGACGTCGCGCTCGCCGTGCGGCGCGGGCCGCAGATCGAGGGCCATCGCGGCGTCCTGCTCGCGGGCGACACCGTCTGGCTGACCGAGGACGTCCGCCGCCGCCTGCGGACCTTCGCCACCGGCCGCGGACACACGGTGGTCTCGCTGGGGACGAACTCGCTGCGCCGCGAGGTCGCCCAGACGCAGACCGAGCTCGCCGAGCCGACGCTCGCCGCCCGCACCGACCTCTTCGGCGCCCGCCTGGGCGCGCTGCGGGAGGGGCCCGCCGACGTGTCGATCCGCACCGACGACGAGCGCCTCCAGCTCTTCGCGGGCGGCGAGGGGCTGTTCGCCGACGTGCGGTCGTGGGAGCCGACGCTCGCCTCCGAGGAGGCGCGGATCCTCTCCGAGGCGGTCGCCGAGGACGAGCCGGTCATCGTCGCCGCCCGCTACGGCGACGGGCTCGTGATCCGCACCGGCATCCCCGGCTTCGCCACGCGACTGTCGGGCGACGTCGAGAGCCAGGAGCTGCTCGCGCGCATGTGGACCCTGCTGAAGACCGGCTAGCCGACCGGGGCCGGCGCGTCGTCGACGCGCGTGGCGTAGCGCTTGCCGCCGACCTCGTCGTAGTGGACGATCGAGGGCAGCGCGTCGGAGGCGTGCTGCTCGAGGTGGAAGAAGTCCATCTGCTGGGCGTCCTGCGGGCGGACCTCGAACGCCTCCGGCTCGCCGCCCGCCGTCGGCTGGACGACGATCCTGGCCTGGCTGACCTCGGTCAGGACGCCCACCACCTGGCCGCTGGAGGCCTTGCCCGCGTCGTCGCCGCCGCCGCCGGCCAGCAGCACGACGCCGACGATGAGGAGCAGGACCGCGATCAGGCCGCCGAGCCGCAGCAGGTCGCGCCGGTCGAGGCCCTGGTGGGGAGGAGGCGGATCGGTGGCGCTCATCGGATCCGGGAAGTGTGCCGGACGGAAGATCGCCGGGCGGCGCCGCCGACCCCCCAGTCACGGCGCCGCCCGGCTGCTCCGGGAAGCCTCGGGTCCTCGTCCCTCTCGGACCGCCCCGCAACTTACGACTTCACGGTGCGCTGCGCGCCAGCTCCTCCAGGCCCTCCTCGCGGGTGCGGATCGGCTCGTAGCCGAGCTCCTCCCTCGCGCGGGCGATCGAGATCGTGCACTCGTCGGAGGCGACCCACGTCGCGAAGCGCGTCAGCGGCGGTCGCCCGGGCAGCGGCAACGTCCCCCACAGCGTCTCGCCGGCCACGCCGACCGCTCGCGCCACCGCCCGCGGGACGCTGCGGTCCGGCGGCTCGACGCCCTGCGTGCGGGCCAGCGCGGTCACGAAGTCGCGGAACACGACCGACCCGCCGTCGGTCACGAACCACACGCCGCGGTCGCGGCCTCGCGTCGCCGCCAGCACGAGGCCTTCGACCGTGTTGTCGACGTGCGTCGTCGCGGTGCGGTGGCGCCCGTCGCCGATCCACGCCCACTGGCCGCTGCGCATCTGGCCGACGATCTGCGGCAGCAGGGTCGTGTCGCCGAGGCCCCAGACGAAGCGGGGGCGGACGACCACCGCCTCCAGGCCCGGCGGCGACGTGATCACCTCGATCTCGGCGCGCGCCTTCGACCAGGCGTAGAGCGCCGGCGAGTCGGGGCGCAGCGGCGCGGACTCGTCCGCGCCGACGAGCGGCTGGCCGGCGAGCAGCGCCGCCTCGGTCCCGACGTGAACCAGCCGGCGCGCGCCGGCGTCGCGCGCCGCGCGCAGGACGTTGCGCGTGCCCTGCACGTTGATGCGCT
>DASVRH010000398.1:0-6292 GCA_036388715.1 Solirubrobacteraceae bacterium
GGTGCCCGAGCCGACGCCGGGCGCGCGGTGCTCGCCGGGCAGCGGCCCGCCGGCCCGCCGCGCGAGCGCGAGGTCGAGCAGGTGCAGCGCGCCGCCGGGCAGCGGCCCTGGCCCCTGGCGGCCCGGCGGAGGTGCCAGACCGCCGCGACTCAAGCCGGTCGGCCCCCGTCCCCGACGGCGACGGACTCGGGCGTCACGACGGACATCACCCGCACGAGGATCTCGTCGGGCGCGATGCCGTCGGCGAGCGCCTCGTAGGAGAGGACCATGCGGTGGCGCAGCACGTCGGGCGCGAGGTCGCGCACGTCGCGCACGGTCACGTGGGAGCGGCCGCGCAGCAGCGCGAGCGCCTGCGCCGCCTGGATCAGGCCGATCGGCCCGCGCGGCGAGGAGCCGTACTCGACCTGGCGCGCGACGTCGTCGAGCCCGTACTTCTCGGGGTGCCGCGTGGCGTCGGCCAGCCGCACCGCGTAGGCCAGGACGTTGCGGTCGACGAAGATCGCGCTGACGTGCTCGCGGAAGCGCTCGAGCTCGTTGACGTGCAGGACGGTCTGCACGTCGGCGGGCGGGCCGATGACGCGACCGACGATCGCCGCCTCCTCCCCCATCGACGGATAGTCGACGATGAGCTTGAAGAGGAAGCGGTCGACCTGGGCCTCGGGCAGCGGGTAGGTGCCCTCGGACTCGATCGGGTTCTGCGTGGCGAGGGTGAGGAACGGCTTGGGCAGCGGGTAGGTGTGGCCGCCGAGCGTGACCTGGCGCTCCTGCATGACCTCGAGCAGCGCCGACTGCACCTTCGCGGGCGCGCGGTTGATCTCGTCGGCGAGGAGGAGGTTGCCGAACACCGGGCCGAGCTGGACGTCGAACTCGCCGGTGTCGGGGCGCCAGATGCGCGTGCCGACGAGGTCGGCGGGCACGAGGTCGGGCGTGAACTGGATGCGGCGGTACGTGCCGCCGAGGACGCGGGCGAGCGTCTTGACGGTCAGCGTCTTGGCCAGCCCGGGCACGCCCTCCAGCAGGACGTGGCCGTTGGCGAGCAGCGCGACGAGCAGCCGCTCGAGCATCGCGTCCTGGCCGACGATGACGCGCTTGGTCTCGTAGAGGACGGCCTCGAGGGCGCGCCGCGGCTCGGCATCGACGTTCGGATCGACGGGAGGGGACGTGGTCACGACAGGCAAGCTAGATGGCCACCTGTCAGCGCCGCATAAATTCGCGCACCCCCTACGGTGTCCCCACCATGCGCGTGCTGGTCGCAGAGGACGAGACGAGGGTCGCCGACGCGGTCGCGCGCGGCCTGCGCCGCGAGGGCCTGGCCGTCGACGTCGCCGCCGACGGTGCGACCGCGCTCTACAAGGCGCGGGTCACGCCGTACGACGTCGTCGTGCTCGACCGCGACCTGCCCGAGCTGCACGGCGACGACGTCTGCCGCGCGCTCAACGCCGAGCAGCCCGACACGAAGGTCCTCATGCTCACCGCGGCGAGCGAGCCCGAGGACGTCGTCGGCGGGCTGTCGCTCGGCGCCGACGACTACCTCGCCAAGCCGTTCCACTTCCCCGAGCTCGTCGCCCGCATCCGCGCGCTCGCCCGGCGCAACGGCAACGCGCGGCCCGCCGTCCTCGCGCACGGCGACGTCGAGCTCGACCCGGCGCGGCGCACCGCCACGCGCAACGGCGAGGACCTCCGCCTCTCCCCGAAGGAGCTCGGCGTGCTCGAGGCGCTGATGGAGGCCGGCGGCGCGGCGGTCAGCGCCGAGGAGCTGCTCGAGCGCGTCTGGGACGAGAACGCCGACCCGTTCACCAACACCGTCCGCATGACGGTCATGACGCTGCGGCGCAAGCTCGGCGATCCGCCGTTCGTCGAGACGGTGCCGGGCGCCGGCTACCGCGTGTGACCCCGTTCGGCGTCCGCGCGCGGCTGACCGCGCTCTACGCGTCGCTGCTCACCGGCTCGACGGCGGTCCTCCTGATCCTGAGCTGGTTCCTCATGGAGCGCCACCTCCAGCGGACGCTGCCGCCGCAGCTGGCCGACGACTCCGCCCAGACGCTCGCGCTCCAGTACCTGCTCGCCTTCGTCGGGATCTCGATGCTCGCCGTCGCGCTCGGCTGGTGGATGGCGGGGCGCGCGCTTCAGCCGCTGGAGACGTCGCTCGACGCGCAGCGGCGCTTCGTCGCCAACGCCAGCCACGAGCTGCGCAGCCCGCTGACGGTCATCCGCACCGAGGCCGAGGTCACGCTGGCCGACCCCGAGGCCGGCGAGGAGGACTTCCGCCGGATGGGGAAGATCGTCCTCGAGGCGACCGACCGGACCGAGGCGCTGCTGGACGGCCTGATGGTGCTGGCCCGCTCGCAGCGCGGCCTGCTGCGCGCCGAGCCGCTGGACCTCGGGACGGTCGCCCGGCGCGCCGCCGCCGGCGGCATGGCCGCGGCGCGGGCGGCGTCGGTGCGCATCGAGGTGGAGGCCGAGGGCGCCTCGAGCATCGTCGGCGACGAGACGCTCGTCGAGCGGCTGGTGGCGAACCTCGTCGACAACGCGGTGCGCTACAACGCGCCCGGCGGCTGGGTCGTCGTCCGCACGCGCGGGACGACGGTCGAGGTCGAGAACTCCGGCCCCGTCGTGCCCGAGGACGCGGTGGAGCGGCTCACCGAGCCGTTCGAGCGCATCGACCGGGCGCGTGAGTCGCGCGGCACCGGGCTGGGGCTGTCGATCGTGCGGGCCGTCGCCGAGGCGCACGACGCGCGGCTCGACATCGCGGCCCGCGCCGAAGGCGGGCTGCGCGTGCGCGTCGCGTTCGACGGCTCAGATGTCGCTGTCTGAGGCGCCGCGCCGGCGGTCGCGCGGGCAGTCGTGCTTCTCGATCACGACGCGCTCGTCGGTCTGACGCTGCTCCGACGCGGCGCGGAGGTCCGCGTCCAGCGTCGCCATGCCCCCGAACGAGAGCGCGACGAGCGAGAGCCCCGTCGCGAGCGCGGTGCCGAAGCCCAGCCGGCGTACCCGATCCGTCATGCCCGTGAGTCAAGCACGCCGGCTGAAGAGGGCCTTAAGAGCGGGCGCCAGGTTTCAGGGCAGGCGGCCGAAGAGGAACAGCGACAGCGCGCCGCCCGCGAGCACGAGCGCCAGCGCCCCGCCCGCGAAGCTGTTCGTGACCTCGCGCTTCTCGCGCCTCGTCGCCACCTGCGAGCCGAGCCGCTCGTAGACCTCGCTGAGCTTCTCGGCGTCCTCGACCGCGTAGGCGCGGCCGCGTGAGGCCTCGGCGATCCGCTTCAGCGTCTCGACGTCCGGCGGCACGCGCTCGGTCCGCACGTCGCCGTTCGCCTCGCGCACGCGGATCGTCCCCTGCTCGGTGCCGAGCGCGACGGTGTAGATCGGGACCTTCAGCCGCCCGGCCTCCTGGGCAGCGTCGACGGGGTCGCGGCCCTTCACCGACTTGCCGTCCGACAGCAGGATGATCGCCGCGGGCGGCGGGCGGCGGTCGTTCACGTCGGGGCGCACGAGGCGCAGCGCCGTCGTCAGGGCGTCGCCGGTGGCGGTGCCGCCCGCGGGCGTCACCGCGGCCAGGGCGTCGCCGACGAGGTCGTGGTCGGCCGTCGGCACCTGCGAGACCTCGGCGCCCTGATTGAAGGCGATCAGCCCTACGCGCACGCGGTCGGGGACCTCCTCGAGGAACCGCTCGGCCGCCGAGCGCGCGGCGATCAGCCGCGACGGCGCGACGTCCTCGGCCTGCATCGAGCCCGACCGGTCCGTCACGAGCAGCACCGACGCGCGGTCGATCGGCACGCTCACCGCCCGCTGCGGCTTGGCCACGGCGAGGATGAGCGCCGCCAGCCCGAGGGCGTAGAGCAGCATCGGCCAGTGCCGGCGACGGCCCGGCCGCCGCGGCGCGACCGACGGGATCAGCGCGGGCGAGGCGAACGCCTCGCGGCCCCGGCTCGAGCGGACGTACCACCAGATCCCGAGCGGGATGGCGACGAGCCCGATGAGCAGCAGCGGACGCTCGAAGCTCACGGCACCGACGCCGGGCGCTTGCCCAGCTCCACGGTGAGCTCGCGCTCGGCCCCGTCGCGCAGGACCTTCACGCGCACCTTGTCGCCCGGGCGCTTGCCCTCGATCGCCTGCCCGACGTCGTCGGGCTCGGTGACCCCGCGCCCGTCGACCTGGACGATGACGTCGCCGTCCTCGGACAGGGCCGACGAGCTGGCCTCGAAGCCCGCGTCGTCGGCGGGGCTGTTGGGCGTGACCTCGCGCACGACCGCGCCGCGGCCGTTCAGCGACACGCCGGTGGAGACGCCGAGCCACGGCCGGTCGATCGACTGGCCGCCCTTGAGCTTGGGCACGAGGTCGCGCACGGTGTTCGAGGGGACGGCGAAGCCGATGCCGACGTTGCCCTGGCTGCCCGCCGTCGCGATCTGCGAGTTGACGCCGATCACGCGGCCGCTGGCGTCGAGCAGCGGGCCGCCCGAGTTGCCGGGGTTGATCGGGGCGTCGGTCTGGATGACCTCCTCGATCGTGAAGCCGTTCGGCGCCTTGATCTCGCGCCCGAGGCCGGAGATGATCCCCGCCGTCGCCGTCCGGTCGAGCCCGAGCGGGTAGCCGATCGCCACCGCGGTGTCCCCCACGCGGACCTTGTCGGAGTCGGCCAGCGGCAGGACGCGCAGGCGGGGCGCCGAGCTTCGGTCGACGCTGAGCACGGCGAGGTCGGAGGACGGGTCGCGCCCGAGGATGCGCGCCGGGACGGCGCGGCCGTTGTCGTCGAAGCGGACCTGCGCCTGCTCTGCGTCGCCGACGACGTGGGCGTTGGTGACGATCGTGCCGTCGGCGTCGACCACGAACCCGGTGCCCGACGCCGCGCCGCCGCTGCGCGCGACCTGCACGGAGACGACGCCGTCGCCGACCTGGTCGTAGATCTGGTTGATGCGGTTGGCGGGCAGCTGCCCGCCGGCCACGGCGGGCAGCGAAGCGGTCTGGGGCTCGGGCGCGTCGTCCTCGAGCAGGGTGACGCCGGCCAGGGCGCCGACCGCGAGCAGGGCCGCGGCGGCGGCGACGGCCAGCGCGCGCTTGAAGATCCGCGTGCGGTCCCGCGGCGGAGGCGGCGGCTCGGGCGCCGGCGGGCGCAGCACCGGCTCGGGGATCTCGATCCAGTGGTGGTCGGAGTCGTCCTGCGGGTCGCGGCCGGTCCAGAGGGAGGGGCTGCTCGGCATGGCCCCAAGGTTGCACCGCCTCCGTCAGCCGCCGATAAAAACTCGGGTGTGACCAGCGCCACGTCCACCGGGTGCCGCACGTCACAAACGCGGGCTCGTGACAGGCGGAGCATGCTCGCCATGTTCGGAATCGAGCTCGCAGGCGGCGCCCTCATCTTCGCCGCGTTCATCATCGTCTACCTCCTGGCCACCGTCTTCGGCCTGTACACCCGGGCCGGCAGCGGCATCGCGCAGCGGCCGTACCACCACGTCTACGGCGGCGCCCCCGGCGCGGCACGCGAGGGGCGCCTCGGCGGCTCGCCGGACCGCGAGATCCGCAACTGGTCGCGCGGCACGCGGTAGCCGCGACTTGCCCCGGGGGCTTCCCGGCGGTTAGGTTGCCGCGCGGCCGCGTCGCCGAGACCGCGCGTCTCCCCGGGCGGCGGCGCAGGCGGCGCGGCCATTTCCACCGCCCGTGAAGCGACACCTCCTCGAGCTCGCGCCGTCACGCCCCTGCGTCGAGCTCTGCGCGCTCCCCACGCCGGTGCGCCCGCTGGAGAAGCTGGCGCCCGGCCTGTGGATGAAGGACGACAGCCGGACCGCCCCGCTGTGGGGCGGCAACAAGCCGCGCAAGCTCGAATGGCTGATCGGCGACGCGAAGGCCAGGGGCCGGCGCACGCTGCTGACCTTCGGCGGCCTGGCCACCAACCACGGGCTGGCCACCGCCCTCTACGCGCGCGAGCACGGCCTCGACTGCGTCCTCGCCCTGCTCGACCAGCCGCGGGACGATCACGTCGAGCGCCAGCTCGAGCGCATCCACGCCTCGGGCGCGCACGTGTACGTGACGCACACGAAAGCGCGGACGTTCGCGGTGCTGCCGTGGCTGGCGCTCCGCCACGGGCGCGCGTACCTCGTCCCGCCGGGCGGCTCGTCGCCGGTCGGTGCGCTGGGGTTCGTCGAGGCCGCGCTGGAGCTGGCCGAGCAGGTCCGCGCCGGCGAGCTGCCGGAGCCGGGGACGGTGTGGTGCGCGCTCGGCTCGGGCGGGACCGCCGCGGGCCTCGCGCTCGGGCTCCGCCTCGCGGGCCTGAGGACCAAGGTCCGCGCCGTGCACGTCAACG
>DASVRH010000399.1:0-8299 GCA_036388715.1 Solirubrobacteraceae bacterium
GGGACCGGAGCTGTCGTCGCCGTCGTCGTCCGAGGAGGCCCGCGCGACGACCCGATCGTCGTCCTCGCACTCGATCTCCGTGCCCTCGTCGGAGTCCTCGACGCCGTCGTCGTCGGAGTCGCCGGAGCGCGGGTCGAGGTCGAAGTGCTCCTCGACGACGTTGACGAGGCCGTCGCGGTCGGCGTCGGCCGTCGCGCTGCGCACGTGATGGCGCTTCTCCCAGCGGTCGGGCATGCCGTCGCCGTCGCGGTCGCGCGGGGTGGCCGCGGCCGACGCCGGCAGCGCAGCGAGAGCGAAGGCCGCGAGGGCGGCGATGGTTGTTGCGGAGCGGTACATCCTGCGTCCTCCAGGGATTGAGCGGAATCCCTTCCGACCCCTGAGACAGCGCGGCTCCGGAAAGATCACGCGACCCCCGAATACATTGGGAGGCGGTGCACACCTCGCGCATCCTCCGCCTGTTCCGCCCGCACCGGGGGCGGCTCGGGGCGGTGCTCGGCCTGATCCTCGTCTCGGCCACGCTCGGCATGGTCTCGCCGTTCCTCCTGCGCGAGGTGCTCGACACGGCGATCCCGGAGAACGACACGGGGCTGCTCGCCGCGCTCGTCGCGGGGATGATCGGGATCTCCATCGCGACCGGCGTGATCGGCGTCGGCCAGACGTGGCTGTCGAACCTCGTCGGCCAGCGGGTCATGCACGACCTGCGGACCGCCGTCTACCGCCACCTCCAGCGCATGTCGCTCGCGTTCTTCACCCGCACGCGCACCGGCGAGGTCCAGTCGCGGATCGCCAACGACATCGGCGGCGTGCAGAACGTCGTCACGTCCACCGCCACCTCGATCGTCTCCAACGCGACGACGGTGCTGGCCACGATCGTGGCGATGGTCCTGCTCGACTGGCGCCTGGCCGCGTTCAGCCTCGCGCTGCTGCCGTTCTTCGTCTGGCTGACGCGGCGCGTGGGCAACGAGCGCCGCCGGATCGCCACCAAGCGCCAGGGGCGGATGGCCGACATGAGCGCGCTCGTCGAGGAGTCGCTCAGCGTCAGCGGGATCCTGCTCGGCAAGACGATGGGCCGCGCGCCCGAGCTGAGCGACCGCTTCGAGCGCGAGTCCTCCGAGCTCGCCGACCTCGAGGTGCAGAGCCGGATGGCCGGCCGCTGGCGGATGGCGAGCGTGCAGATGAGCTTCGCGGTCATGCCGGCGCTCGTCTACCTCTTCGCCGGCCTGTCGATCGCCGGCGGCGGCGGGGCGATCACGATCGGCACCCTCGTCGCCTTCACCACCCTCCAGACGCGGCTCTTCTTCCCGATCCAGTCGCTGCTCAACGTGGGCGTCGACATCCAGACGTCGCTCGCGCTCTTCGACCGCATCTTCGAGTACCTCGACCTCGACGTGGACGTCGCCGAGCGCGAGGGCGCCCGCCGCCTGGAGGACGTCCGCGGCCGCGTCGTCTACGAGGGCGTCGGCTTCTCCTACGACCCTGAGGCGCCGCCGGTGATCGACGACGTCGACCTCGTCGTCGAGCCCGGCACGACCACGGCGATCGTGGGGGAGACCGGGTCGGGCAAGACGACGCTCGCCTACCTCGCCGCGCGCCTCTACGACACGACACGCGGGCGCGTCACGATCGACGGCGCCGACGTCCGCGATCTCTCTTTCGCGTCGCTGTCGGAGACGGTCGGCCTCGTCAGCCAGGAGACCTACCTGTTCCACGCGACCGTCCGCGAGAACCTCCGCTTCGCCAAGCCCGACGCCACCGACGAGGAGATCGAGCAGGCCGCCCGCGCCGCCCGCATCCACGATCTCATCGCCGGCCTGCCCGACGGCTACGACTCGGTGGTCGGGGAGCGCGGCTATCGCTTCAGCGGCGGCGAGAAGCAGCGGATCGCCAACGCCCGCACGATCCTGCGCAACCCGCCCGTGCTCGTCCTCGACGAGGCCACCAGCGCGCTCGACACCCAGACCGAGCGGGCGGTCCAGGCCGCCCTCGACGAGCTGGCCGCGGGCCGCACGACGATCGCCATCGCCCACCGCCTGAGCACGGTGCGCGACGCCGACCAGATCGTCGTCCTCGCCGGGGGCCGGATCGCCGAGCGCGGCACGCACGACGAGCTGCTCGCCGCCGGCGGGCGCTACGCCGCGCTCGCCTCGCGCGCCGAGGACGCCGCGCCGCTGCCCGCTTGACCTGAGGTCCACTCAGGCGTAGCGTCGCGCCGGCGATCCGGAAAGGGGACCGGCATGTCAGGGAGGACCGTCTTCGCGGTTTCGTCGGTGCTGTTCGCTTTCGGGGTCGCGCCGGCTCACGCCATCACCAGCAGCACGCAGGCCCCCGACGGCTCGTGGCCGTGGACCGTCCAGGTGTACGCGCTGAGCGGCACCGGCGACGTCGAGGCGTACTGCGCGGGCACCCTCGTCGACACGAGGCGCGTCATCACCGCGGCGAGCTGCTTCCAGAGCTCGGAGCCCGACGTGGTGTTCGGCGGGACGCAGACCTTCACGGACGAGACCCACGGCGTCTCCGAGGTCGTCTCCTCGGAGGAGTTCCCGGGGTTCGTTCACGAGGGCGAGGATCCCGACCTCATGGAGCTCACGCTCGCGGTCTCCCTGGACGACGCGACCCCCGTCCCGGTGCTCGCCGAGGACGAGACCGACGAGGTCGATCCCGGAGACAAGGCGCTGATCGCCGGGTGGGGCGGGACCTCGAGTTCGAGCACCGACTTCGAGAGCGAGCTCCGAGAGGCCCAGGTGACGCTCTCGAACACCACCGCCTGCTCGGGGCTGGAGCCCGACTACCTGTGCTCCGTCGGCGACCCCGCGGCGTGCTTCGGTGACAGTGGCGGCCCGCTCCTCGTGCGCGTCGGCGCCGACTCCGTCGCCGCCGGCCCGACCACGGCGAACGGTCCCTGGCGCCTCGCGGGGGTCATCTCGTTCGGGGGCGGTTGCGAGGACTTCACCGCGTACGCCTCCCTCGCGACGGCGCAGGCGCGGGCGTTCGCCTCCGAGGCGCCGCGCAACACCGCGGCGCCGTCGGTGGACGGCACGGCCGAGGTGGGCTCGACGCTCACGTGCTCGCCCGGGACGTGGACCAACGCCCAGACCTTCGCGTACGAGTGGCTGCGCGACGGCGCCGTCGTCGGCAGTGGGCCGACCTACACCGTCGTCGACGAGGACGCCGGGCACACGGTCACCTGCCGCGTAACGGCGACGAACGAGGAGGGGGCCTCGACCAAGGCGACGTCGTCGTCCAGCGCCGGACGCGTGCCCGCACCCGCGGGCCCGCCGCCTCCTCCGCCGGGCGCCCCACCGACGCCGCCGGCGCCGCCCGCGAACCCCATCCTCCCGCCGGTGCCGGGCCTCGATCCCGCCAACCCGAGGGTCACGCTCGCCGGTCGCCTCACGGCGAACGGTCGCTCGGTGCGCGTCACCGTCCGCAACGCGAACCCGTTCGCGCTGCGCGGGACCGCGACGCTCCTCGCGGTCAGGAGCGCGCGTGCCGCCGCGCGCCTCGGGCCTCGCAAGGCGTTCACCGTCGCCGCGACCGCGTCGAAGCGGGTCACGGTCCGGCTGTCGCCGCGGGCGCGGCGCGCGCTGCGCCGGAGCGGGCGGCTGCGCGCGAGGATCCGCGTCGTCGTGCGCGACGCCGCGAGCACCTCGGCGACCGTGAGCCGCCGGCTGACGCTGCGCCGCCGCCGCTAGCCGTGCCCGCCGTCGACCGGTGAGGCCGGCGGGCGGGACTCCTCGGCCAGCGAGGTGATCGTCAGCGCGCCGCGGGCGGCGGCCTCGAGGACCTCCGTGGCCTCGTCGACCGAGCGGGCGTAGAGCTCGACGAGCAGGTGGACGACGATCTCGTCGTCCTCGTGCTTGTGGAAGCGCACGTGGGTGAAGAACTCGCGCGTGCCGTGCTCGCCGAATGCCGCGTAAGAGAGCGAGTCGCCGGCATCGGGCCCCGAGCAGCTCTCGACGTCGTCGGCGTCGACGGTCACCGTCACCGAGGCGACCCACGGCGTGCCGGCGATCATCCGCTCCCAGCGCTCCTCGATCGGCTCGACGCGGCCGTTCGCGAAGCCGAGGTGCGGCTGGTCGTGCATGCAGTCCAGGCACTGGACGACGGCCTCCTGCAGCTCCTCGACGGCCTCGGCGCGCTCGCCGGTCTCCGGATCGATGCGATGGATGCCCTCGTAGTGGACTTGGACCTCCAGCTTCTGCGACCAGCAGCGGTAGCAGCGAAGCCAGGCTCGTGCGGTGCCCGTGGACATGCCATGCGATTCTACGGGCGTGCCAACCGTGCTCTACGAAACCGACGGTCGGGTGGCGACCGTGACCCTCAACCGGCCCGAGCGGCTGAACGCGATCACGGCGGGCCTGGTGGAGGAGCTGCGGACCGCGCTGGAGCAGGCGTGGGCCGACGACGGCGTCCACGCCATCCGCCTGCGGGGCGCCGGGCGGGCCTTCTGCGCGGGCTACGACATCGGCTGGGGCGCCGAGTCGATGCAGGAGTCCGAGGGCGACCGGCCGTGGGACCCGATCGCCGACTACCGCATGATGTCCGGCTTCGTCGACGCCTACATGCAGCTCTGGCGCTCGCCCAAGCCGGTGATCGCCCAGGTCCACGGGTTCTGCGTCGGCGGCGGCACCGACTTCGCGCTCTGCTCGGACCTCATCGTCTGCGCGGAGGACTGCCGGATCGGCTACCCGCCGGCCCGGGTGTGGGGCTCGCCGACGACGATGATGTGGACCTACCGCCTCGGCCTGGAGCGCTCGAAGCGGCTGCTGCTGACCGGCGACGCGCTGGACGGCCGCCGGGCCGCCGAGTGGGGCCTCGCGTCCGAGGCCGTGCCCGAGGCCGAGCTCGACGAGGCGGCGGCCGCACTGGCCGAGCGCGTCGCGCGGCTGCCGAAGAACCAGCTCACGATGATGAAGCTGCTGGTCAACCAGGTCATCGAGCAGATGGGCCTCTCGACGACGCAGCTCGTCGGGACGCTGCTCGACGGCGCCGCCCGCCACACCCCGGAGGGGACCGACTTCTCCAAGCGGGCGCTGGAGGACGTCCGCGGCGCGGTCCGCGAGCGCGACGCGCCGTTCGGCGACTACGGCGAGGGACGCAGGTCGGTGTGAGCGCGGACGGCGCGCTGGGCGCGATCCTCGCCGGCGGGCGCGGGGCGCGGCTGGGCGGGGCCAAGGCGACCGCCGAGGCCGGCGGGCGGCCGCTGCTGCACTGGTCGCTCGACGCGCTGCGCGCCGCGGTCCCCGACGTCGTCGTCATCGCCAAGCAGGCGACGCCGCTGCCGCCGGTGGACGTCCCCGTCCACCGCGACGAGCCCGCCGACTTCCACCCGCGCCACGGGATCGTCTCGGCGCTGCGCCGGGGCGAAGGGCGGCCGGTCGTGGTGGTGCCGTGCGACATGCCGCTCGTGCCGCCCGCCCTGCTCGAGGTGCTGCTCGACGTCGTCGAGGACGGCGCCGCGGCCGCCATGCCCCGCAGCGAGGGCCGCGTGCACCCGCTCTGCGCCGCCTACTCGCCGCAGGCGCTCGGCGACCTGGAGGCGGCCGACCACGACGAGCCGCTGACCCTCACGCTCGACCGCCTCGGCGCGGTGGTGCTCGGCGCCGACGCGGCGGCCGACCGGATGCTCAACGTCAACACCCGGGCGGACCTGGCGGTGGCGGAGGTGCTGCTGCGACGCGCGCGATGACCCGCTCGGCGGCGTGGCCGTCGTCGCGGTGGCAGAACCGCTCGCGGAAGCGGTCGTAGCGCTCCGCGTAGCGCTCGCGCAGCGCCGGCAGCGACCGCACCGCGTCGATCAGCTCGGCGTTCGTCTCCACCAGCGGCCCCGGCGCCAGCGGCTCGAGGTCGAAGTAGAAGCCCCGCTGGCGGTCCTTGTAGTCGGCGAGGTCGTAGGTGAAGAACAGCATCGGCTTGCCCGTCACCGCGAAGTCGAACATCGTGGAGGAGTAGTCGGTGACCATGGCGTCGGCGGCGAGGTAGAGCTCGGCCACGTCGGGGTGGAACGACACGTCGCGCACGGCCGGGTGGTCGACCGCGGCCAGACGGCCGGTGAGCATGTAGTGCAGCCGCAGGAGGAGGACGTGGTCGTCGCCCAGCTCGCGGGCGAACGCCTCGACGTCGAGCCCCAGCGCGAACTCCTTGCCGCCCTCCTCGAAGACGACGTCGTCGCGCCACGTCGGCGTGTAGAGGACCGCCGTGCGGCCCTCCTCGATCCCCAGCGACGCCCGGACGCGCTCCCGGAGCGCCGGTGCCTCGGGCGAGAGCAGGACGTCGTTGCGCGGGTAGCCGCACTCCAGCACCTCGCCCTCGTAGTGGAAGGCCCCGCGCAGGAGCGGGGTGCTGGCCGCGTTGGGCGAGACGAGCACGTCCCACTGCCCGACGTCGCGCTGGAGGCGCTCGAGCCGCCCCGCGGGCGCCCACAGGACGTCCCAGTGGATGCGCTTCAGCGGCGTGCCGTGCCAGGTCTGGAGATACAGGGCGTCCGGGCGCTTGGTCCACACGAGGTCGGTGTGGGTGTTGGCCACCACCACGTCGGCCGTCTCGAGCGCCTCGATGCACTGCGGCGTGCCGTACGGCACGGTCTCCACGCCGTCGGGGAAGCCCTGGACGTGCGCCGGATCGGCCAGCCAGAGGTGGGAGTGCTCGTCGCCGCCGCGCGCGACGAGCGCCTCGTGGATCGCACGCGGATTGTCGGAATATCGACCCTCGAAGCTGTTGTAGACGAACCTCATCGCGCCGAGACTGTATGGGCGGGCCGGGAGTGGGTAGAGGGAGAGTCTGACTGCGAGTCATCCTCTCTCCGCCGCCACGCTCGCGCAGCACGCCGCCCGCGTCTCCGTCCCGGCCTACGACCGGGCCGCGCTGACGCCTGCCGTCGTGCACCTCAGCGTGGGCTCCTTCCACCGCTCGCACCAGGCCGTCTACTTCGACGAGCTCGCGCGGCAGGGCGTCACGGACTGGGGCGTGACCGGCGTCGGGCTGCGCCGCCACGAGATGCACGAGGCGCTCGCGCCGCAGGACTGGCTGTACACGGTGGTCGAGCGGGGCGACGGCCCCGACCGCGCCCGCGTCGTAGGCGTCATGGGCGACTACCTCTTCGGTCCCGAGGACCCCGCCGCGGTCGTCGACGCGCTCGCAGACGCGCGGACCCGGCTCGTGACCCTCACGGTGACGGGGGACGGCTACGAGACCTCCGGCGCGCCGCACTCGGCCGTCGCGCTGCTCGTGGCCGGTCTCGAGGCCCGCCACCGCGCCGGGCGCCCGCCCTTCACCGTCCTCTCGTGCGACAACCTCCCGGCCAACGGCGACGTCGCGCGCGACGCCGTCCTGACCGTCGCCGAGCGGCGCGACCCCCGCCTGGCCCGCTGGATCGAGCGCCACGGCGCCTTCCCGAGCAGCATGGTCGACCGCATCACGCCGATGACGACCGACGAGGACCGGCGGCGCCTGGCCGAGACGTTCGGCGTCGAGGACCGCTGGCCGGTCGTGACCGAGCCCTACTCCGAGTGGATCGTCGAGGACCAGTTCTGCGACGGGCGCCCGCCGCTCGACGAGGTCGGCGTACGGTTCGTGGCCGACGTGCGCCCGTACACGCTCATCAAGACCCGCCTGCTGAACGCCACGCACTGCGCGCTGGGGCACCTCGGCTCGCTGGCCGGCCACACGACGACGGACGGCGCGATGGCCGACCCGCTCCTCGCCGCCTACATCGAGCGGCTGACGCGCGACGAGATCCTGCCGCTGCTGCCGCGCGTGCCCGGCCTCGACCTCGAGCCCTATCGCCAGAGCGTCCTCGCGCGGCTGCGCAACCCGAAGATCGGCGACCAGCTGGCGCGCCTGTGCCGCAACCACGCGTCGAAGGTCGCCCGCCACCTCGTGCCGTCGATCGAGGAGACCCGGCGCCTGGGCCGCCCGCACCCGCTGCTGTCGCTGGCCGCGGCGACGGACGTCGACCCCGACGCCGTGCGCGCGAGGATCGCCGAGGCACTCGGGGCCGGCGCGCGGCTCGCCGCGTGACGCGCGTCCTGCTCTGCGACGCCGACGGCTGCCTGTTCCCGTCCGAGGAGCCGGCGTTCGTCGCCTCGGCCGCCGTGACGAACCGGCTGCTCGGCGAGCTGGGGATCGAGCGCCGCTTCGCGCCCGAGGAGCTGAAGGCCCACGCGGTCGGCAAGAACTTCCGCGCCACGGCGATCGGCCTCGCCGCCGAGCACGGCGTCGCGCTGACGGCGGAGGCGCTCGAGCCATGGGTCGACGAGGAGCGCCGCGCCGTGATCGAGCACCTCGGGTCGGTGCTGAC